>CAOKLK010000192.1 GCA_948469295.1 uncultured Mycoplasmatota bacterium | reverse complement strand
TAAAAAATTTTGAAATGAAGGTGAAAACATGTTTGAATATATGGGAGATCGTTTATCAAATGCCATTAAAAATATTCGAGGGCTAGGTAGAATTACAGAAGAAAATATAAGCGATGCCATGAGAGAAATTCGTATGGCTTTACTAGAAGCAGACGTAAACTATCAAGTAGTAAAAGAATTTGTAAAAAATGTCAAAGAAAAAGCGTTGGGATTAGATGTTGGAAAAAATTTAAAACCCGATGAATTATTTATAAAATTAGTAAAAGACGAATTAATTGCCTTACTAGGAGAAACCTCAGTTCCTTTAGAAACTACTAAAAATCCAACCATCATCATGTTAGTAGGATTACAAGGAAGTGGAAAAACTACAACATGTGGAAAAATCGCAAATTTAGTAAGAAAAAAACAAAAAAAGTCTCCATTATTAGTGGCATGTGATATTTATCGTCCAGCAGCAATTAATCAATTAAAAGAAATTGGTAGCTCTTTAAATATTCCAGTATTTACAGAAGGAAAAATAAATCCAACCGAAATAGTAGAACATGCTCTAAACTATGCGAAAGAAAATAAAAATGACTTCATTATCATAGATACAGCTGGAAGACTTCATATTGATGAAGAATTAATGCAAGAATTAAAAGAAATTACCAATTTAGCACATCCAGATGAAACTTTATTAGTAGTAGATGCAATGATGGGACAAGATGCCATTAATGTCATAACTGGATTTAATGAAACCCTAACATTAACAGGAACAGTTTTAACAAAACTAGATGGAAATACCAAAGGTGGAGTAGCTTTATCCATAAGACATTTAACCAATGTTCCTATCAAATTTGTGGGAGACAGTGAAAAATTAGATGGATTAAGTGAATTTCACCCTGTACGTATGGCAGAACGTATCCTTGATATGGGAGATATCATGTCTATAGCAGAAAAAGTAGAAAATATCATCGATGAACAAGAAGCTACAAGACAAATGGATCGAATGAAAAAAGGAAATTACAACTTAGAAGATTTCTTAACCAATTTAAAACAAATAAAAAAATTAGGACCCTTAGAAAACATTTTAAAAATGTTACCTGGTGCTAGAAAAATGGGATTAAATAATATTGATATTGATCCCAAACAAATGGCACACATAGAAGCAATCATTCTATCCATGACTCCCTATGAAAGAAAACATCCAGATTGCTTAAAAGCATCTCGTAAAATAAGAGTTAGTAAAGGTTCAGGAAGACCTGTAGAAGAAATCAATCGGTTATTAAAACAATTTGAAGAAATGAAAAAAATGATGAAAATGATGCAAAATGGAAATTTAAAATTACCATTCTAAAATAGGAAAATAACCTAAACAAGGTTATTTTTTTATCATAAGATAAATTAGAAAGGAATGTGTAATATGTTTAAAAAAGAGCGTTGTGGCGAATCTTTAAATCAAAACGCTATGTTTGAGGGAATGGAAACAATGAATATGAACATGGATATGGGATTTTCTTCATGTGGAATGCCCATGAATAATTGTTGTGGAATGGATATGTGTGCACCAAATATGTGTCCACCAGTATATGAATGTCCACAAGAAAGAGTTTGTCATCGTACAATCAATTACGAAGTACCACACATGATCCCTTGCCATACAAGAATGATCAATCATCATGTATATCATCACAGCTATACTCCTTGCTATTCTTATTCAGAAGAAGATGAATATTCAAATGTATATGGAAATCGTTGCTGCTAATGAAATCTCTCTGGAGATTTTTTTCTATGGATGATAAAATTATATAGATAAGATAATAAAACTATGGTATTCTAAGACAAAGAACAAAGGAAGGATTAAAAAAGATAAAAGGTGATAACATGGACTTTATAAAAAAAGAAGAACAATTAATTCAAAATATATTAGAACAAATGGGTTATGAAACAAATAAAGTTAGTTTAGTTCCATCATCCAAACCAGAATTTGGAGAATATCAATACAATGGGATTATGGCACTTGCTAAACGACATCAACAAAATCCTCAAGAATTAGCAGTAAAACTAAATAATGAACTAAAAAACTATCCTGAATTTGAAAAAGTGACAGTTGCTGGTCCTGGATTTATTAATATTACCTTTCAAAACGAAGCCTTATTAAAATATTGTGAAGAATTATTAAATAGCAAAGAACTGATCGAAAAAAATGAAAATCCTAAAAAAATAATCATAGATTATGGTGGACCAAATGTTGCTAAAATATTACATGTCGGACATTTGCGTAGTGCCAACATTGGCGAAGCTTTAAAACGGCTTGCTAAACAACTAGGATATCAAGTATTTGGAGATGTCCATTTAGGAGATTATGGATTACAAATGGGTATGGTAATGTTAGAAATCAAAACTAGATATCCAAATCTATCTTGTTTTCAACCAAATTTTCAAGGAGATTATGTCTTAGATTTACCAATCAATAATGAAGACTTAATAGAAATTTATCCAACAGCAAGTAAAAAAGCAAAAGCGGATGAAAGTATAATGGAAC
>CAOKLK010000191.1 GCA_948469295.1 uncultured Mycoplasmatota bacterium | reverse complement strand
CTATGTTTATTTTAGGGATTTATTTAAGAGGCTTGGTTTGTATATCAAATTTATCCATGTTTTTTGCGTAGTAATGCTTATTCAATGGGTATGGGAACTGGAGAATTTTCTTTTGTTTATGGAGCTGGTCAAGCAGTTGATGTTGCGAGTTTTCGCGTAGTGCCTTACTATGTTTAAGGGATTTATTTAAGAGGCTTGGTTTGTTTGTAATGGTATTCCATGGTTTATTCGTGGGTTTGGTTATTCTGTTGGTTTAGGTTTTGGTATATTTTCACTTAGTCATGATTATGGAGAATCTGTTTCAGCAGGAAGTTTTCGCGTAGTGCTTGATACTATGTTTTGTTTAGGGGATTTATTTGAGAAGCTTGGTTTGTTTATTACGTAACTCCGTGGTTTGTAAGAAGTGCAGGATGGCGATATGGTGAGAATGCAGGAGTATTTACTTTTTCTCATGTTCATGGGTATTTAGTTATTGCTTATAGTTTTCGCGTAGTGCTCTATACTATGTTTCATTTTAGGGATTTATTTAAGAGGCTTGGTTTGTTTATCATATTTATCCATGGTTAATTCGAAGTGGTGATATTCCTCATGGATTGGATTCTGGTCTTTATGCTCTTTCTCATGCAACAGGTTTTTCTAATCGAAATGAAAGTTTTCGCGTAGTGTTACTATGATTAGCAAGATAAAAAGATAAATAATAGATTTATTTTTATTAAAACATAGAAAATAAATTCCTTTTCCGTTTGGAATAAATACATAAATTGAAATAAAAGTTAGTAATGTTGATGAAATACTTTTGTTTTTCTTCTTTTTTTGATAGAAAGGCTTGGTTTGTTATGTTTGCGTATCCGTATTTTGTGCGAGGTGCATATTTTGTTCATGGGTTTGAAGCTGGAATGTTTACTTTCCATCTTACTCTCGGTTATGCATACTATACGAATAGTTTTCGCGTAGTGTTACTATGGTTAGAAAAGTAGAAGAATAAATGATATATTTATTTTTATTAAAACATAGAAAATAAATTCCTTTTCCGTTTGGAATAAATACATAAATATGAAAGTAAAAGTTAGTAATATTGGTGAAATACTTTTACTTTTTTCTTCTTTTTTAGGGATTTATTTGAGAGGTTTGGTTTGTTGCTTGTACTGGGCCATGGTTACTTCGAGCATATGAATTTAATGTTGGTTCTGGGACTGGTGTGTTTTGTTTCGGTCATACGGTTGGTTATGCTTATAGTACGGGAAGTTTTCGCGTAAGGTACTATGCTTAAATTTTATTAAAATTTATTTTTATTATCATTTCTATAATTATTTTGTATTTTTTCTTCTTTTTTTCATATGTAATTATTAGTTGTTGGTTAAAAAATACTTGTGAAATATTGTGTAGTTTGGTAAAATACAAGTGGCTTTTAGTAAGCAAATAAGCATGTAATATTAGAAATGAATTCGAGTGCCGAAGAGGTGAGTTTGTTTTGTTTGAAATATTGCAGGTGAAAAACGAAGGAGGATTTTATTATGGCCGTAGTTTCTATGAGTAATCTTTTAGAAGCAGGAGTTCATTTTGGACATCAAACCAAAAGATGGAATCCAAAAATGAAACCATATATCTTTGCAGCAAGAGAAGATATTTATATTATTGACTTGCAAAAAACAGCTGAAAAGCTAGAAGAGGCTTATCAAGAAGTTAAAACAATTGCTCAAAATGGAGGTACTTTCTTATTTGTTGGAACAAAAAAACAAGCAAGTGAAGTAGTAAAAGATGAAGCAATTCGAAGTAATTCATTTTATGTAAATGAAAGATGGCTTGGTGGGACTTTAACAAATTTCCGTACAATTCGTAGACGTGTAAAACGTTTGGAAGAAATTGAAAATATGGAAAAGAATGGAACATTTGAAGTACTACCAAAAAAAGAAGTGATTGGACTTAGAAAAGAATATGAAAAATTAAATCGTTTGTTAAACGGAATTCGTGGTATGGTTAAAATTCCACAAGCATTAATTATTGTAGATCCAAAAAAGGAAATTAATGCGATTCGTGAAGCACGTAAATTAAATATTCCAGTATTTGGTCTTGTGGATACTAATTGTGATCCAGATGATGTAGATTATGTTATTCCTGGAAATGATGATGCAGTACGTTCTGTTAAAGTTATTTTAGGAGTTTTAAATAATGCTATTTGTGAAGTAAATCATTTAGAAATGGTTGATTATGTTACTGAAGAAGATAAGAAAAAGAATGTAAATAAAGAAGAAGTTACAAAAGAAAATGTAATGGAAAAAGCTTTACAAGAAGAAAAAGAAGAAATTAAAGAACAAGTTTCTGTTGAAGAACATAATGATGATTTATCAAAAAAGACTTTAGCAGAATTAAAAGCTATGGCAAAGGATGCTAATATTAAAGGATATAGTACAATGAAAAAAGATGAATTAATTGCATCTTTAACAAAATAAAATTTAAGGAGGAATCAATTTATGGTAAGTGCTGAATTGGTTAAAAATTTAAGAGAAATCACTGGAGCAGGAATGATGGATTGTAAAAAAGCT
>CAOKLK010000190.1 GCA_948469295.1 uncultured Mycoplasmatota bacterium | reverse complement strand
TATTTTTGTTAAACTTATATTAAGTGGTGCGGTTGAGATTTCAATTAAAAAAAAAGATAGTTTATACTATCTTTTTTTAGCCAACTTTATGAATAATCTTCTGATGTTCCTCAAAATCAATCAAATGAGAATCCAATTTATCATGAGACAAATGATCATACTTAAAAGAAAGAATTTTAAAAACAGATTCATCAATTCTAGAAAGAGGTATTGTTCCATTTAAAACCATATCTTGAATGATAGAAACTGCCATTTTAGGATTTTTAGGCATTAATAACAAATCCACACCCGCTAAGATAGCCATACGATAAATTTCTTCCTCACTATAATTTTTAGTAATTGCTTGCATATTTAACGCATCAGTAATAACAAGTCCCCCATATTTCATTTCTTCTTTTAATAACTTAGTAATCACTTCATAAGATAAAGATGCAGGTTCTTGATTATCAGTAAGAGTTGGAACAGCTAAATGTCCCACCATAATCACTTCAGCCCCCTCACGAATAACATTTTGAAAAGGAATCAAATCACTTTCTAACAACTCACTCTTCGTTTTCGTAACAACTGGCAAATCATAATGCGAATCTGTTTTCGTATTTCCATGACCAGGAAAATGCTTATATACAGGAATCACGCCTTGATCTTTTAAACCTTTTCCAAAAGCAATCCCCATATTACTCACAACCGATGCATCACTTCCAAAACTTCGATCCCCAATCACTCTATTCTCTGGATCACTAACAACATCCAATACTGGTGCAAAATCCATATTAATTCCAAAAACTTGCAACTCTTTAGCAACCACTCCTCCAAGATCATAAGCTAAATCAAAATTCATAGTCTTTCCTACATTCCCCATTCTAGGAATCAAAGATACGGAATAATCTGGCAAACTCTTCAACCGTTGAACTCTTCCCCCTTCTTGATCAATAGATAATATCATGGGAATATCAGAAGTAGACGTAATACTATCAATCAAAGAATTCGTTTGAGAAAAATTAACAAAATTATCACGAAACAAAATAAATCCTCCAGGTTTTAAATCCATAAGACTTTGCAAAGACTCATTCATAGAAGTACTAGGATTCGATACAATCAACATCTGCCCTATTTTTTCTTCTAAAGTCAAACGGTTCATCAACTGCTCTATATAATTTTCTTCCAAAACTTCAGGCTCTTGTAACACTTCATGATTCAATAAAACTTCATCAAAGAAAGATATACCAAGAAAAAGAAAAACAACAAATATAAAAATAACTAGTATCATTCGTTTCCAAGTCATAAACATACCCCTTTCCTTTATTAATCTAACATGACTAAAAGACGATCCTTTACCATATCTGGATCCCGAATTCCCAAAACAGAATCAGAAAGTTTCCCATTTTTAAATACCATAAAAAAAGGTGTACTAGAAAAGTTTTCTTGTAAAGTATCAGATAAATTCAAAAACTCATAATACCCTTCCGTATATTCATCGATAAAACTTCGATCCAGATAAAATAATGACTCCACTGGTTTTTCATCATAAGCTTCTCTCAAAATAGGAAGAAATTTTCGACACGGACTACAAGTACTACGTCCCGAAAACAAAAAAACAGTTTCTCCCCTTTTAATACGAGCAAGAATACTATCTAAACTTTCATTCTTCATAAAACTAGTATCATACAAAGGATCTACAGAAATAGAAGGAACTTCTTCATCCAAAACTTCATCACGAACATCTTCCTCCAAAGGCAAAGTTTGGTTAGGACTAACAGGAAGAAAATGTAAAATAATAAAATCTCCCAAAAAAAGAAAAACTAAAATAGAAACAGCTAATAAACATGACAAAATAGTTGTTTTTTGATGTTTAAAAAAATTACTATTCACCTTTCATCACCCTTTGTAATTCTGTCATAATCGACTCCAATCTTTCCTTTTTCTTTTTTCTTTGATCTTCATTCCAATAATCTTTTGGTTCCACATTATATTTCATAAAAGAAGTTTCATTATCAAAATAAACAACTTCCCCTTTAACAACCCCCACAATCGTTGGAGCATATAGATTCAAATTTCCTTTATCATCAACATCCAAATATTCATCAATTTCTCTCAGAATGCCTAAATAATTATCATGTTTACTTTCTCTTTCATCATAAAAATTAAAATAATAAATTGGAGAATAATCAAGCTTCTTACTTACTTCATCTAAAATTTCAGCTACACTAGCACTCCATTTATTTTGTGAAAATCCAAAAAATAAAAGACCAGTTCCATTTTCTAAAAAAGTTAAAGCTTCATAAGAATCTAACACTTCAAAATGATTATTGACACTTACAGTACGATACTCACGATAAAACAATTCTTGATCCGACAATTCTTTTATTTTATAATTTCGTGTTCCCAAAAATATAAACGCAGCAATCAAAACAATAAAACTAATTGCATAAAAAAATTTTTGTCCAAACGACATTGGTTTCTTTTTCACATTCATCACATCACTAAAAATAGTATACCATAAAGCATACCATCAAAAAAAGACACTTTCTTTGAAAGTGTCAATTAA
>CAOKLK010000189.1 GCA_948469295.1 uncultured Mycoplasmatota bacterium | reverse complement strand
GATAAAAATAGTACTAACTGTATGAGTCAGTACTAGAAGTTTCCTTAGCATTGTTTTCATTTATCAAGGTATTAATAAATTCATTGCTACTTTTGGATAAATAATTATCTTTTAACATGATGATACCAAATTCTCTTTTTTTAATTTGAGGTTCTATATTGATTTCAAACAATTCTTCTTTTTCGAGTTCTTTTTGAACGTATTCTTTGGTTACTACTCCTATTCCATATCCTATTTTCGCAAAATCAATTAATAAATTAGAACTAGCAATTTCCATTATACTTTTTAGTTTGATATTGTTTTTGGAACAATAATCTTCAATATAGTCTCTAGAACTGGATGGTTGTTTTTGAAGCAATATGGGATAGTTGGCTAATTCTTGTAAGGATACGGATTTATTTATGAGTTCTTGATAATCTTTACTCACAATAAAGATATCATGCAGATAGTTAATTTTTATATATTCTAAATCATCATTTATTTTTAAGGGAAATTTGGCAATAATAAAATCTAAGTGCCCTCTTTTGAGTTCTTTTTTTAATGTACTGGTTGGATCTGTACTGATTTCAAAAACTATTTTGGAATGTTTTTGATGAAATGCTCTAATGTATGGCATCAAAAAGCTTTTAGCTAAGGTAGTACTAATTCCTAAACGAATCGTCCCTTCTGTCAAATTATTTAAGCTATTTATTTTTTTTTCGGCAAGTTCTAGGGCATTTAATCCATTTTTGACATCTTTTAAAATTCGTTCTCCAACACTGGTTAATAAAACTCCTTTTTGTGTTCGAATAAATAATTTAGAATTTAAGTAATTTTCTAAATTTTGGATTTGCTTGGTCAGTGCTGGTTGAGATATATGTAAAATATCACTTGCTTTGGAAATACTTTTCGCACATGCTATTTCATAGAATATTTTCCACCAATCATAATTCATTATAACCTCCTGTTATATTTTTTATAACATTTATATATTTTTATTATATTTATTTTGGTGTTATATTGTCAATAGAAATGAGGTTTATGTTGTTATGGGGATTGTAGATTTTAATAATGAAATGGAAATGTATAAGTATTTAAAATGTTATTTTCTGGAGCAAAAATTTTATAATTCTTTAATTTCTTTGGACTATGCTAGAGAGAAACACTATGGAGTTAAAAGAAAAGATGGTCATCCTTATATTATTCATCCAATGTTTGTATCTTATTATGGATTGCAAATTGGTCTAAATAGTGATATTTATGCTTCGGTTGGATTGCTTCATGATGTTCCAGAGGATTGTAATGATACATTAAAGGATTTGGATATTGATCCTCAAATTAAGAAAAGTGCAAATCTTTTAAATTGTAATATTTATAAAGACCAAATTTTGCAAAATAAAATGATACTGTTAGAAAATTCTTCTTATTTATCCAAACAAGAAGAAAAAAGAATTATAAAGCATGAAGCTTTGATCTTATATTATAATACGCTAAAAGATGATGAAGTGGCAGTTATGGAAAAATTAGTGGATCGTTATCATAATCTTTCTACTCTTTCTGGAACTTTTAATTATGAAAAAACCTTACATTATTTGGAAGAAACGAAAGAATTTATTTATCCTTTAATTGATTATGCTGTTGTTCATTATCCACATCGTTTACCGCAAATTATGATTTTAAAATATGGAATTTATAGTCTTGTAAATAGTATCCAAGGTACCATAAAAACTTTGCGTCAAGAGGGATATTTTACATTAAAAAGATCTTACGCTTCTTAGAAGTTTAGAAAAAAACAATAAAGATAGATTTTTTCTTTATTGTTTTTTTATGGAAATCTTTGATAGTTATGTACTTAAAATATATGGTGAATCTACAGTCCCATTTCCGCTTTCTATTTTAATGGTTGTTTTTAGATAGATACTAGGACGAATGGCATTTGTTAAAGCTACTATATTTTCCTGCACTGCTCCATTGTTCGTTACCATAAAAGCACGGCCTGCATCATCATGAACAGCATAAGGAAGAATAGGCCATTGATTTACTTTTGGTTTATATATCCAATTATTATTTGGACAATCTGTTGTATTTATATCATTCCAATTATATAATACATTATTTAAACATGTTTAAAATTCTATTTCTAGTATCTTCGAAAATATCTTTTTTTCACACAAAAAAATAGTGCTTTTCAATTTTTAAAATAAACTTAGTTGACTTGTTTCTGGCATTCCTTCGAATAGCCCTAATGCTCTTAATTTTTCAACGGTTGTAGCATTTACCTTTCCCCTTGTTTGAAAATCTTCTACACTATAGAATGGTTTTTGTTTTCTTTCTTCCACGATTTTATTTGCTACTGCATCTCCAAGTCCATCTAATGTACGAAATGGAGGAATTAAAACGTGATCATCTTCTTCACTAATCATAAAGTTTTTTGCATCACTTTTGTTAATATCCAATGCTCCGAATTTATATCCTCTTGCAGTTGCTTCTAAAGAAAGTTTTAAGGTTTCTAATACTGCTTGATCTTTATTGGTGGCATCATAGCCTTTACTTTGAATTTCTAAAATCTTAGCTCGAATGGCATCATAA
>CAOKLK010000188.1 GCA_948469295.1 uncultured Mycoplasmatota bacterium | reverse complement strand
AAATCATATTCATGATTTTTGACTTTCTGACTTAAATCCCAGCTCGATAAATGGGTGATCATATTTCTTTGAGCTCTCTTGATTTGATTCGGAGTTAGATGTTTTATAGCTTCTATATAGAAATCGAATACTTCAATTACTCCATCAAACCCTTTCGTCGTTGTAGACATATTCATAAAATTATTTTTTGATAAACTATCTTTTTCTTTCTGTGATGGTCTACATACTAGCATTGGGTGGATATTTTGATATTGTCTATAAATATTTTCTGAAATAGAATCATCAATTATAGCAAACCATTGATTATTTATTTTGTCATCACTAATATAATAGGTATCAAATGTTTTTACTTTATCATGATTAAAATTATATCCTTGCTCTATTTCTTCTTGTTTCTCATAATCATAGATTCCACCATAAAAAAAATTAATACCTATTTCTATACCATGGGTTAAGTTTCGAGATAATATTTTTAATGGTTCATGCATCTTATCAGAATTATGATGATGCGTAGAAATACTGATCGTAGCTTTTTTCGCTTCAAATTTCTTTTGCAATTTATCTAATTGAGCTATAAATATTTTAGCTTTAGAATCATTTAGAAAATCACATGTTCCGTCTAGATCTAACATTACGGCGATGGTCTTTGGTAATTCTACATCATTCTTTGATTCAAAAGATTGGAAAAACTCTTTTTCTTTTTTTAATTTTTGTCTCTCATAAAATTTCTTTTTTTGATATTCTGATACCCATCCAAAATGTTTTTTCATTTAAAACCTCCTCAAAACAGGTATTATTATAACACATTTTTAGATTTTAACTCTAAAAAGCAATCTATAACCATAATAAATTAAATTTCTAGAATATTTTCTTTAGCGTTGACAAATGAAGATAAATCATAATTTAAATAATATTATTTGTTCATAATTAGTCACTGATATTGGACTATAATTATTTTTTTCTTTATTTCATTTTAATTTTACCCTTTATTTAAGCTACTTTCTTCTTTTGTAATGTTTTAATTTGATTATCTTTCTCATCATTAACTGCTAAAAATGTTTTTTGGTATTTAATTTCTTTTTCTAATTCTTTATAAAGTCCTTCACTTTTAGCAATCTTATTAACTGCATCATTTACTTGTTTTAAATAATTCATCAACTCTAAAATACTATTTTTATATATGCCTTTTTAGAAATAGAATATCTTTCTTTAATTCACTCATTTATCGAACTTTTTAACAAGAGGAATTACAATTAAATGAATATGGTGAGTTTTTTCATCCTTTTGGATATTTTTAACTAAAAATTAAAATTAGTTGTTTAATTGTATTATTACAATATATATTATATAATTCTATTAGGAACATTTGATGTGGGTGTCGTCCTCCAATCTTGAGAAAGAAAGGAGGGATAAAAATGAAGAAAAGAACTTTTATTATAAAAGTCCTTCGATACATTGCTATCATTTTATTACTCCTTACCTTATTGGTAATAGCAATAAAAATATGACACTCTTTCATCTCTGATTGAGTGTCAAACCTAATTTTATTAGAGGCGACATTCACTTGCAGAATCGAATGTTCCTCTTTTTTTATTTTATGCAAGTTTCCTTGACATATTCATTATAGCATATTTCTTATATTTTGTCAAAATGCCATTACCACTTATTTAATATATATTATAGCTTTTTGCATGGATTTTTAGATACTAAATTAATTTCATCACTTACTTCCCAAATTTTGCCATTATTCTCTATATAAAATTCAAGATTGCCATTTGAGGATTTTATAATGCTAATATCAGTATCATTATCTTGTAATAAATAGAAATTTCCGTATTCTTTTGCCACTCGAATTAAATCTGCTTTTTGATATGTTTCATCCCCTACAACTAATGTATCAGGATAAGTTTCTTCGGAAGTATTATTATGTGGATAAATCGATATTCCGTCAAAATTTAATCCTTCTTCAATATGAAAATCTGGATATTCTTCACTACATGGAGTAATTATAATATATTTTGACATAAGCATAGCCCCAGCACTAAATCCTACCATAATGCCGTTATATCTTTTCAATTCTTCTAAAACACCCAATTTTTCACACATCTCTTTTTGTTTAAATGGATCTCCACCCATTAACATTACAAAACTGGCTTTTGCAATCATTTCTTTAGTCTCATCACTTGTTAAATCTGGTGTGATTAAATTAATTTCATCAAATTCGATTCCAACATTTTTAAAATGATTAGTAAATACTGGAATATATTTTGTTTTTGCTTTTTCTATTTTTTCTGGACTACCTGGAACATATACTATACTTTTTGTATCTTTTAATTCTGTTTTAAACATATCTCCTAAACCATGTCCAAAAGCATTATTAACATCAAAGCCACTACAATAATATCTAATCATGCTTTTTCACTTCCTATCTAATTTTATAATACTTTATTTTTACTCTTACATCTATCATTCTTTAAAGATTTCTCCATATCAATTTCTTTTTTGATTACATTAATCATAGACACCAACCTTTCTATGATTTTTTCTAAAAACGAAAAAACCAATCATTTCTGATTGATT
>CAOKLK010000187.1 GCA_948469295.1 uncultured Mycoplasmatota bacterium | reverse complement strand
ATCCGATCCAGAGAAGAAACGTCAATATGATCAGTTTGGGCATGCTGCTTTTCAAAATGGTGGCGGTGCTTCTGGTTTTGGAGGATTTGAGGATTTTGATTTTTCTTCCATTTTTGATGATTTGTTTGGTGGAGGCTTTGGTGGCTTTGGTTTTTCCTCTGGAAGTCGTAAGAGTGGATCTAGACCTTCTAAGGGAAGAGATCGTTTGGTTACTTTAACGTTATCCTTTTTAGAAGCGGTTAAGGGATGTAAGAAAAGTATTTCTCTTGATTTGGATGAAGCTTGTGAAAAATGTAATGGAAAAGGAGGTTTTGGAGAACAATCTTGTAAGACATGTAAGGGTCGAGGGAAGGTTATTCAAGAACAACGAACTTTTCTTGGAGTGTTTCAAACAGAAACTACTTGTCCAGATTGTATGGGTAAGGGAAAAACATTCGATGAAAAATGTTCTGTTTGTCGAGGATCTGGTCATGTAAAGCGTAAGAAGGAAATTGAGATTAGTGTTCCAGAGGGAGTTGATAATGGGTATCAATTGAAGATTTCTGGAAAGGGAGAAGCTGGTTTTAATGGGGGACCGAATGGAGACATTTATATTGAGTTTCATGTGGCGAAAAGTCCTATTTTTGAACGAGACGAAGAGGATTTATATTTGACAGTTCCGATTTCAATTACAGATGCTGTTTTGGGATGTAAAAAGGAAATTCCGACAATTGATGGTAATGTTGTTATGGATGTAAAATCAGGGGTTCAAAGTGGAAGTAAATTGAAATTAAAAGGAAAGGGAGTTAAAATTCCGAATTCTTTAAGAAAAGGCGATTTGTATGTAGTTTTTCAAGTGGTTATTCCAAGTAAGTTAAGTCGAGAACAGACGAAATTGTTTGAAGATCTTAAGAATACAGATTTGTAATTTGAAAGTTCGTTTAAAGAATTTAAAAAATATTTATAAATATGTTGAGAGAGTTTTAGATAACTCTTTTTTCGTTAGATAAAGTGATTTGCTATACTATTAACAACTTATAAGTAGATTGTTTTGATTTGCTATCGCTTATTATCATTTAATAATGATGAAATGACGAAAAAAACGTAGATAAAATTATGTGCTGTGTAATGTTTTTGTAAATCATAAGAATCATATGTAAAATGAATTTTATTTTTTTAAATTTTTTGGATATATTGTTTGACAAAAAAAGTGTCTAATCATATACTTATTATAATAAGGAATGGTTAGTATGCAAAAAAAGTATTTAATTTCTTTACTTTTTGTAACAGTTGGATTATTGATTGTAATTGTCTGTGCAATAGGATATGTTAATTATGAAAAACCCAAGGAAAAAAATGATAATGCCTATGTGTATGTAGATGGTCAGTTATCTTTTAATTTTATCGATGGAAATCAAATTGATACGAATGAACAGGAAAAAATTTATCAATTTTCGGTGACTAATACGTCTTATGATTCCTTTTATTATAATATTTCATTAGAACATGTTAGTGTATCTAATGCTCAATTTGAATTGTTAAGCAATCGAGAAGGGTTTCAAACCTTACAAAAAAAATATCCGAATGAAGATCAAGTGTTATTAAATACGATCAAAATAAATGGAGGGGAAACGCATCATTATTCTTTTCGTTTGATCAATGATGATTTAGAACATGTTGTTGGAACTATTAAAACTGGATTAGAAAAGGAAATGGCAAATTTTTCGAATGTGATTTTAAAAAGTAATGTTGTTAATACTTCTCCAAAAACTGGTGTTTCTTTTGAGGTAGCAACGGAAGATGAAGGTTTGATTGAATCTACCGATGATTATGGAACTAGTTATTATTTTCGAGGAAATGTCCAAAATAATTATGTTTGGTTTGCTAATATGCTTTGGAGAATTGTAAAAATTAATGGAGATGGAAGTGTAAAATTAATTTTACATGATTTAGCTAGTAATAATACGCAATTTTATAGTTTAGTGGATAATTATGATTTTGAGTTTCCAGATGCTAGTATTTATAAATCGTTACAATCTTTTTATGATAGTTATTTAAAACCATATGATGAATTGATTTCCAATTTTAAATTTTGTACAGATTCTACTTATGATGAGAAAGGTTTTTCCTCATTAACAAGAATTTACACCAATCATAGTCCTTTGTTTCAATGTATGGGACATACGGATACTACGAAAATTGGTTTATTGACAGCAGATGAAGTTTCTTTTGCGGGAGCGACTGAGGGAAGTCAAAATAAGGACTTTTATTTATATCATGATGGTATTAAAGCTTCTTGGTGGACAATGAGTCCAGCTGGGAATCAAAATGGAGTTTATAGTTTTATAGAAGTCAGTCAAAATGGACAGATGAATCGGGGAACCATCGGAACTTTATTCCGTGGAAGTAGACCAGTGATTCAATTGGTAAAACGAGTAAGTGTGACAGGATCTGGGACTTATGGAGATCCTTATGTGGTAAATAATGTGTAAAGAACAGGAAAAACTGTTCTTTTTATTTACAATTATTCTTAGAAATGGTTATAATTAGTTTAAATGAGGAAGTGGAAGTGAAACAATCATGGGTCAGTTGTTTAAAGATGTT
>CAOKLK010000186.1 GCA_948469295.1 uncultured Mycoplasmatota bacterium | reverse complement strand
AGAAAAATACATCTTATCTCCATCTTCAAATAATTCATAAATGTCAGAATATACAATATCAGCATCCGTTATAATTGCTTTCTTTAACATAGTAGAATACATATTTGTTGCAACAAAATCATCACTATCTAAAAAAATAATATAACGTCCCTTAGCTTTTTTTAAACCAAAATTTTTCGCACTAGAAAGTCCACCATTTTCTTTCTTATATCCATAAACAATTCCTGGAAACTTTTTCACATATTCTGAAATAATAGTCTGACTTTCATCTGGACTTCCATCATTTACAACAATAATTTCTGTTCTCATCGGAAGTTCTTTTAACACCGAATTCAAACATTTCCGTAAATACATTTCCGTATTATAAACTGGTACAATTACCGATAATAATACATCATCCCTAATTTTGGCTTTCTTTACAACTTCCTCTAAAGAAACATTTAATAATTTCATTTCCTCAAAACCAAGTCGAAAACGGTATTCCAATGTTTGACGATGTAACATCATATTTAAAATAACATCTTCATCCAATTTATGTCGAGAACGGATCATATCTTGAATACGACATACTTCCTGATATTCCATAACTCCATTGGTTGTCAAAGTTACACTTTTACTATGCATCCGATGATAATTATAAGATTTTTTAAAATAAGCCAAATCTCCATGTTCTAACAATCTAGCATAAAAATACCAATCCCCTGCCAAATGAAAATCTT
Source organism: uncultured Mycoplasmatota bacterium (assembly GCA_948469295.1). Lineage (GTDB taxonomy): Bacteria > Bacillota_I > Bacilli_A > RF39 > UBA660 > MGBC162267. Next base: position 1,867 of record CAOKLK010000186.1, on the reverse strand, counting down.
GAGCTTCTTTTAAATAACTAGAATAAGGAATATCTTTTTGAAGACGAAACACAACCGAAGAAACATTTGCTATGGTATTATTAATACAAAAAGTACTAGTAAGTTCCTCTACACCTCGAGCAACATAAGAAGAACTCCATTTTCCACATTGAGTAACATCAATCCACGGTCTTAAATTTGGCATCAATAAATTATTATTTTCATCCATCGTCAAAGATTCACTATAAGACAAAATAACATCATCATGAAATCCTTGCATCACCATTTCCAAAAATCTAGGATCAGCACTATCATCCGCTTCACAAATCCACAAATAATCTCCATTCGCTACTTGAAAACTCTTATCCCATTGCTTAAAAACATTTCCACTATTAACTTCATTTTTTAAAAATTGTACTGGCAAATCTGGATAAACTTTTTGAATTTGAGACATTTTTTCTTCAATGACCTCTACACTGCGATCAGTCGAACAATCATCCAAAATAATAAGTTCATAAATTTTATAACTTTGATTCAAAATAGAATCAATCCGTTCTTCCAAGTAATTTTCATAATTATAATTTGGAATAACGACCGAAACCTTATTATCTCCTACACTTTGAGAAACCACATTAGCACGTGTAATAGATACCGTAAAACGAACAAGCGGTGGAAAATTAGAAAAAATAGATAAATATAATAACAAAAGAATTGGATAAATCATACAAAGATCATACAAAACCATGGAATGACCAACAAAAATCCAAATTCCAACAAGAATTATCAAAAAGATTCGACACAAATATCCCATTTTTCGTTCATGAACACGGAAACAATAACAAGTTCCAAAAAAGAAAACCAATAAACTAAACAATGAAATAAAATAAGGAACATAATTCGTAGACAATGAATACATACTAGTAGAATATTGAGAAAAAAACAAAGCACTAATTCCATAACCTAAAATCATAGCAGGTGACAACTTAATTGCACTCTTAATTCCTCGTTTTCGAGAAACAATGAAAAATAAGAAACATCCAAACAAAATTGTTCTAGGATAAATAGAAAACAAAAAGCCATAAATAAATCCCATCAAAAACATAAAAATATAATTTTTCTTCCGATAAATGGCCAAGTCGTCAAACAAAGTTGTCAAAAACATCGTAAAACATCCGACAAAAACCAGCAAAACTTTTGTCAAATTAATTTGAGGAAGTACAAACAAATTTAGAAGAGAAAGCAAGAATAAACTATACATCCACTTAGAATTCTCATACTCACGACGAATAAACAAAGATAGCAAAAGACTAGAAATAAATTGAACACTATACAAACAAAAATAATGAAAATCAAAATGTTCAAACAACCCAATGACTTGAAGTACATAAAATAGAAGATAAATTCCATACAAGAAAATAATATTTTTTTTCGTAAATTGATGTGTGGAAAAATATCTGTGATAACAAACATTTAAAACGAAAAATAACAAAATAGAAAAAATCAAACTAATTCCAAAAATCTTCGTATTTTCAAGTCCTAACAAAAAATACATCAAAAATACTAAAACCCCTAAAAAAATTCCTAAAAATCCTTGTAATGCTTTTTCTTTCATACTTTACCACCCTCTATTTTATTTTTATTCATCATAAGATCTTCCAATAAATGCAAAGATTTTAAAATTTCTTGATTTCGAAAAATCAACTTTTTTCGATTAGAATCTCGAAACGCTAAATTTAAAGATGCTCCCTCTTTATGAAAAACTGAAATACTAGAATCATAATAAGAAATAAGCTGATCTTGTAATTTACGATAATGTAAAAACTCTTCTTCATGATACAAAAAAGTTTCTGGATAAAAAACATCCGAATATTTTTTGTAATACTTTTTA
>CAOKLK010000185.1 GCA_948469295.1 uncultured Mycoplasmatota bacterium | reverse complement strand
TTATAGTATTATCGCTGGATGCGTATATGTCATATCTTTGATTTTATCTAGTTTTAATAATCAAACCATTGAAAAAAGAATTTTAATTAGTAAAACAAGTGACAAAGAAATCAATCATTACCTTCGTTTATCCAACAGTGTATTTGCTTTTCTTTTAGCATTTTTCTATATTTTAATAAGTTTTATCTTAATTGGAAAACCTATGATATCCATTCATGGATTCTTCTATATATTAAACTTTTTAACATTTACCTTTTGTATTTTATGTATCGCATTTTTAATTGGAAAAATAGTCAAAAACAAAGAAGCAATCAATGGAATCATTAATGTATTAGCACTTGGATCCAGTTTCCTTTGCGGGTCTTTTGTACCAATTAAATATCTACCAGAAGAAGTTGTAAAAATAGCACATATATTACCTTCCTATTATTTTATTAATAATAATGAAATCATGAAAACTTGGGAAACTATTTCCAAAGAAAACCTCTTGCCATTTTTAGAAAATATCTTATATTTACTAATATTTAGTATAATCTTTATAATTCTAACCAATAAAATAAAGAAAAAATCAATTGACAGATAAGAAAATATATTTTATAATACCAACTCATAAAAAAGGGGGTTTTTTTATGCCTAAAAAAAATTATGTATCTGCAACCCAGTTATTTATGCAAGATATTGATTTATATCCTGTTCTAAGTGAAGCAGAACAATCTCGCCTATTAATGCAGTATTATCAATTAAATGACCAAGATAGCAGAAATAAAATTTTATTACATAATCAAAAATTACTTCTTCATTTTTTAAAATCTTATAAAAATATAAAACAAATGGAATTTGATGATGTAATTCAAGAAGCGAATCTTGAATTTATCAAGTGTTTATCGGCATATGATCCAAATAGAGTTGCATTATCTACTCATTTAGAAAAATATATTAAAGTAAGATTAAACCGTTTATCTTTTGAAAAAAAATATTTACACTCTAGACATTTTGCAATAAAAGTATATCAATACCAACGATTAATACAGGAATATGAAAAAAAAGGGCAAGCTCTTCCAAAAGATGAGGAAATAAGAAAAATCTTAAAAATAACACAGAATACTCTAGATCAAATCCGAAATGAAAAGAAGTATGTTGTAAAAAGTTATAATGAACCAGTAACAGATAATAGCGATTACGAGTTTGAATTACTAGATTCCATTGAAAATCCAACAAATGTATTTGCATCATTAGAACAACAAGATGATCAGTTGAGAAAGCGTCAATTACTTTTAGTAATCAAATCTATACTAACTCCGAATGAATATTTTGTTTTGTATTATCGAACCATTCAAGCAGTTCCACCAAAATATATAAAAGACGCCCTACACCAAAGTAGAACGAATATAGATAATTTATTTCAAAAAGCTTGTGCTAGATTAAAAGAATATTTTCCAATGGATGATTCACCAAAATTTAAGCAAAGATTAGAAGAAATTATGAATCAATATCAAGATCAATACAATAACTTAAATGAATACCCAATAAATCTAGACGATATCTTAAAATTTTACTTTCTAGCTCCAATGTTTGATGAAACAGAAAAAATTATCTATTATCAAAAGGAAGTACTAAAAAATAATTTTGATGCGAATTACTTCGAAAAAATATACCATATTTCCAAAGAAGAATATCAAAGAATACTCCAAAGTATAAATCAAAGAATTCAGGATTACTTTGAAGAAAATATCTTTCAAAATTGGTGTCAAGCATTTTGGAGTGATAAAGAAAACTCAGTATTTAAAAACATAAATTGTATCAATAAAAAAAATGATTTGTATTTGACTTGGTTAAGAAAATATAAAACCTTAACATTCGATGAAATTTTAACAATTGTAAAACAAGTATATCAAACCGATATAATTCCCGATGATATTAGAAACAAATCATGTAAAATTGAAAAAGAAATTATGAGAAAAGAACAAAATAATGGAAAAGAGGGATGTTTCAATGACCATAAAAAACGATCTAAGCGGTAAATCTTTTGATTTATATTATCAGGATACAGCTAATATACCGTGTATTTCTAAAGAAATGCAAGAACAATTAATAAAACATTACAAAGAAACTGGTGATATTCACTCAAGAAATATGATTTTATTACAAAATCAAAAATTCATAACAACACTGATCCAAAAATATGCAAGACATCCAAGATTTGATAAAAGTGATCTCATTCAAGAAGCAAATCTTGCATTCATAGATGCACTTACAACCTATGAACCAGAAAAAGGGACATTATCATTTTATACGGGACAAAGAATCAATTGGCAACTAAAAAAATATATTTTAAGTAATCTCTATTTAAGATGTTCTAAGTATGCTACTAAAGTAAATCAATATAACAAAAGAATGGACGAAGCAAAAAAAGAAGCAAAAGTACCAACCGATGAAGAATTAATGCAAATGCTAAAAATAGGGAAGCGATATTTACAAGAAATCAAAAAGTCCTATATATATAATGTTCAAAGCTATAATGTGAAAAATGAAGAAACAGACTTAGAAATAATAGATGTACTTCCTTCAGAAAAAACAGGATTTGAATGGTTAGAAGAAAAAGAAAATATGAAAAAAGACTTTTTGTT
>CAOKLK010000184.1 GCA_948469295.1 uncultured Mycoplasmatota bacterium | reverse complement strand
AATATAATTTCCAGGATAAATAGAATTTCCATAAGTAGAATTAATATCTACATTCAAATTAAATACAGTATAACCATCTTTAATATTACTAATAGCATAATCTGGAGAAGTTGCCTTATCCACTACTTGATTCGTATAAAATAATCCATTCGCTGGAATAGAATTTCCATATTGAACTTGCTTTCCAATTAAATCTGATGCAGATTTAATTAAATTTGGACTTTTCTTCACTACTTCACTAGAAACTTGCATATAACCAATATCCTCAGAAGTAATTTCATGTCTAGAATCTAATTGAACCTTTGCATAAGGTACTTGAATCGGAGTGGTTGCTTGTTTAACTCTCCAATTATATCCAATATATAATACCAAAATTCCTGCAATTACTCCAATTATTGTTACCGTATTTTTATTACTCAAAAAACGTTTTAAACTTGTTAACACATTTCCCATTTTTATTCCTCCTATTACCATTTTGAAGTAAATGCATAACGCACTACTTCTTTAAACTTTTCTACTTCAGATGCAGTAAATGAAATTCCATGCTCTCTTTGCCAATTTGCAGTTACAATATCCACAAATTCATCCTTATGTTCTATATAATAAGATTTCAAAGTACAAGAACCATAACGACTACAATCCATAAAGGTATTTTGATACCAACTTGTTGCAACAATATATCCAATTTGTGGTACAGTCGGAATTCGATTCACATTCGGATCATATGGTACTACCGTATCACTTTCATCTTTATCTACACCATTAAAATCATTTTTATCGGTATTAGAATAAGAATTCTCTTCATAAGAAGAAGTTTTTGATCCAACCGAACTTGCAGTTCCACTAGTTTCAAGCACAGCATCCACTTTATTTACAATATCAAAACTTTCAGAATCTCCATTCACCATAAAACTTCCACTCTTAGAAGTTACCTTTACACTAGCTTTTGGAGGTGCTTCATAAATATCATAAAATTCGATCGTATAAGTATTCAAAGAAACACTTTCAGAAAATCTTCGCAAGAAGTTTTCAACAAACTTCTCACGATTAATTCTCAATTCCTTAAATCTTCTATAATAACTATAATCAACAGCATCCAATAATCTTGGGTATTGGTAGTTGTTACATTAGAAACCAACATCATTATAATTACTACAAAAATTCCTAAAACAATAATCCAATAACCCCAAAAACTTTCCTTCATTTAATTCATCCTCCTTACTTCCAAGCTGGTCCCATACCGTCAATTACAGAATAACGGGTACTAGAATTAAAATATCCACTGTTTTCCCATAATGTCCATGTATCATTTCTAGCAATTTCAGTAAAATACTTACTACCTGGAGTATCTAAGAAAGAACTAATACAAACTAAATTATCATAACTAGAACCATAAGAATTACAACTAAGAGCATTGCTTCCATCTGGCATTCGAGTATTTAAATATCCATTAACATTACTATTAAATCTTCGAATCTCACCCATTTGGTTGGCAGTTAACTTATAAGCATAATCTGGTTTGGAATAAACTTCTTCTCCAGAATCTTCAATTACTTTCTTTGTATATTCTCCTTTTTCATTTGTCCAGTTTGGTCCATAAGTTCTTTGATTTGGAGTTACATTAGTTAACGAAACAGTACGATACATAAAAGTATTAGCATTTCCATCAAAAATACAATTTTGACAAACAAATGGACAATCCGGACAATCTGGTTCTTTATCTCCAATAATTTCACAACCATCTCCTACACAAACGAAATCACAATCTGGACAGTTATTAATATAATTACATACATAACTTGCATCAATACCTACTGCATCAAAGACATTTGGTGAACCACCCATCAAACGCCCATTGGCATTACTATCATTGTATTGACCAATATTTGAGAACACAAAATTATAATTAAATACTCCAGTTGGGGAATTTAGAGAAACTGGTAAACAATTTCCTTCTTTACATAACAATGTATATAAATCTCCACTTTGATTTAACGTAATAGTTCCCATTGGTGTATAAACACTAAAGTCATTTTTAGGCCGATAAGTAGCTTCAGCTTGTTTTACATCTTTGATAAATCTTGTAGAAGAATTCGCATAAGTTTTAATTTCACAAGTATCACCATTACAATCAACGTATTGTTGTTCATATAAAACTCCATTTCCACTACATTCGTAATTACTAGTAGTTGCGATACACTCTCCTCTTTCTCCTCCATCAGAACGATCAGATTGAACAAATTGATCATTAAATCCTCCCATATTCTGATATGGTTCATCATAAGTAAAGTGAATTTCTGGATTAAACTCAAAATTATTTTCCCAATTAAAACATTTTTTATATTCTTCTTGAATTTTTACAATCTCACTCTTCGCCTTATCAATTGCAGTTTTTAAAGCTTCTAGATTTCCAATTTTCTCTTTTAATCCCTCTTCAGAACCATTAGTTCCATTATCATCACAAACTTCCACAGAAGTAGCTGCACCAGTTGAAGGATCAATAGGTCCAGCTGCAGAATGTGAAGAAGAAGCAGTTCCATCTGTCCAAGTTGATTCACCAACATTTGTTGGAACTGGAGTAAGAATAATTCCAGTCGAACCACGCCCAACTCGAGAAACTTTATAAGCAG
>CAOKLK010000183.1 GCA_948469295.1 uncultured Mycoplasmatota bacterium | reverse complement strand
CATTTCGATCGCACTCATGGGGATTTGTCTACATCTTTTAGTTTTCGCGTAGTGCTAGCGTTATAGTGCTTTAGCACTATTTTCCCTGCTTTTTTGTAGAATTAAATGGAAGAATTAATTTTGAAGTTATAAAAAGTCTAATGAAGATTGAAGCCATTCGCTCTCTTTTTGGCGAATGGCTTTTCGTATATTAAAGTTTAAAGCTACACGATTTAGTATTTTTACTAAATCGTGTAGAAAAATTAATAATAAAAATTGAGAGGGTTTATGAGTAAAATTTATGATAAATATTTAAATTTAAAAGAGAAAGATCCTAATAAATTATATTTGTTTCGTTGTGGAAATTTTTATATATTTTTGGAAAAAGATGCTGAACGAATTAATCAATATATTGTATTAAAACAAACGCAATTTACAAAAAATATTAAGAAGTGTGGGTTTCCTGTAAATCGTAAAAATGAATATTTACGTGTTTTTCAAAATCATAAATTAGATATTGAAGTAATTGAAAATCCACTTGTGTCTGAAGATATTTCTGAACGAGAACAATATGTCATATCGTATTTAAAGAAAATAAATATTGATCATTTAAAACCCGTTGATGCGTTATTAAAATTACAAGAATTACAGGAGATGTTATATGATAAAAGAGAATGAAACAAAAAAGTTTGAGGATTTTATTATCTATAAACATTTTATAGAATTGATTTTCTAAACCGAAAATATTTTAATGAAATATCCAAAATGTGAAAGATTTGCTTTGGCGAGTACAATTAAAAATACTACATATGAAGCAATGCGTTATGTAATTGATGCATACAAAGAATATAATCGGGAACAGAAAATTACATATTTAAATAAACTTGATACAACATTGAAAATGATTAAAGTTATGGTTCGTGTTTCTTATAAAAAGAAATATATTAATCCTAAAAATTATGCTGCTTGGGGGAAAAAACTAGCAAATTTAGGGAATTTATTGGGAGGCTGGATGAAATCATGCCTAAAACAATAAAGCATGTTTTTGATGAAAAGTTAACCTTTATCAATCTTATTCGTGCCCATCGGCGTGCAAGTAAGAATAAACGGAATCATAAAGAAGTTATTTTATTTGAAATGGATTTGGAATCTAATATTGCTAATTTGCTTCGTAAAATTAAAGATGGAACTTATAAGCCAGGAAAATATCGAGAGTTTTATGTTTATGAACCTAAGAAAAGGCTTATTAAATCTTTACCTTATGTGGATCGAGTTGTTCATCAATGGTATGTAGAAGATCTTATTAAACCTTATATGGAACGAAGATTTATTTCTAAAACTTTTGCATGTATTGAAGATCGTGGCGCTCATAGTGCAGTGGATTATTTGCAAAAATATATGCGGATTATGAAACGAAATTATGGGAGTTATTATATTTTAAAATGTGATATTAAAAGTTATTTTTATAGTATTAATAGAGAGATACTTATGAAAATCTTGTCTCGTATGATTAGTGATAAGAAACTACTAGAGTTTACAAAACTTCTGGTTTATGAAGGTGATGATGAATGTGGAATTCCTATTGGAAATTATAGTAGTCAATATTTTGCAAATATTTATTTAAATACTTTAGATCATTTTGTAAAAGAAACTTTGCAAGTAAAATATTATTTGCGATATATGGATGATTTTATTTTACTTTGTAAAACGAAGGAAGAAGCGAAAGAATACAAAAAAATTATAGAAGAATTTTTACATGAACATTTACATTTAGAATTTAATAATAAAACGAGATATTATCCAAATAGTATGGGTGTAGATTTTTGTGGATATAAGGTTTTTGAAACTCATCGCTTAATTCGAAAACGTAGTAAAGATAAAATTCGTAGAAGAATAAGAAAGTGGAATAAAGATTATCGTGCTGGAATTTTGAATTTAAAAGAAGTTGAAGAAACTTGGAATGCTTGGTTGGGGCATATTTCTCATGCAAATTGTTATAATTTAATGCTTCGCTATCGGGATTTAATGGAATTTAAAGATATTTTATAGGAGATTTTGTCAAATCTCTTTTTTTGATAAATGGAAAATGATACATTAATTTTGGTGATTTTATGAATATGTATTATAGAAATGGAACTTTATATATTGTTATTAATATATTGTTAAATGATCAAACTATTATTTTATTAAAGCAAAAAATTTTTAATATTGTGAGTGATTATGAAATTGATCATGTAGTTTTGGATTCTTCTAATAAGAAACATTGTAATCGTAAATTTTTATATCAAATTGCAAAAGAATATCGAAAAAAATTTCAAGGAGATTTTTTGATTAAATATTAATTGTTATATAGATATGTATATATAATGTGATATAATAATTTTAGGAAAGGTAGGGTTGTTTGTCTTAGGGATTTATTTATAAAGCTTGGTTTGTTTATTCTATAAGCTCTTGGTTTCTACGTGGTTACAGTCATTCTTTTGGTAATGGAGCAGGTGTTCTAGCCTTTGTTTATGATTGTGGTAAAGGTGTTGTGGCTGGAAGTTTTCGCGTAGTGCTTGATACTATGGTTTTATAAATGAAAATAAGAGTTTTAAAATACAAAATAGAATATAGTTAATAAGTTCTGAATTATTATTTTTTAAAATTTTTTTT
>CAOKLK010000182.1 GCA_948469295.1 uncultured Mycoplasmatota bacterium | reverse complement strand
AATTACGAAAATACAATTGATGCATTATATCAAAGAGGAATTACTGATGAATTTTTAGAACCAATGATAATTTCATTAGATGGAGTAATAAAAAATGATGATATTCTGCTTTGGATGAATTTTCGAACCGACCGAGCAAAACAAATTGTAAGTGCTTTTGTAAATGAAAATTTAGAAAATATGAAAACCTATCATATCTTTCCAGAAGTATATACGTTTCCCATTATAGATAAAACGATAAAAACGAAAAACTTTCTGGAAGAAAATTTGATTGAAAACCCTTTGGGATTATATTTATCAAAATTAGGACTAACTCAAGCAAGAGTAGCAGAAACTGAAAAATATGCTCATGTAACCTACTTTTTTGACGGAGAATATAATGGAGCAATCGAAGGAGCAAATAAATACCTAATACCATCTCCAAAAGTTGCAACCTATGATCTAAAGCCAGAGCTAAATGCTGTTGAAGTAACCAAAAAAACCATTGCGTGTATGGAAAAAGACATTGATTTCATTCTAGTCAACTATGCAAATCCAGATTTAGTAGGGCACACAGGAAATTTAGAAGCAGCAGTCAAAGCTATTTTTGCTGTAGATTTATGCTTAGGAAAATTAATCGAAAAAGCGGAAGAAAACTTTTATAAGGTTATTATTTTAGCAGATCATGGAAATGCTGATATCATGATCGATGAAGAAAATAATCCAGTCACAACCCATACCTTATCAAAAGTACCATTCATCATAATAGATGATAAAATAAAACTAAAAGAAAAAGGGGATCTTACCATGGTAGCACCAACAATACTAAAATATATGGACATTGCTTGTCCCAAAGAAATGCGAGATACAGAAGACTTATTTATAAAATAAGTAACAACCTTCATATAATTAATATGAGGCTTACTTATGAACAATAAAGCATTTGAAAATTTTATAAATCAAGATTATAAGGCACTATCGGATTGGATAAGTAATTTAAATCCATATGAATTTACTTTTGTGGCAACTCTAATTGGAGGAGTAATTGCCCCTTTTTTAAATACAAATCAACAAAATTCATTAGGAAACTTTTTTGAACAATTAGGACAAACATTAGAAACGATTGCAGCCCAAGCTCAAACTGTAGCTGCTTGGCAGCAAAACCATAATCCAAATAATAATTGCCAGGCAGAAATCAACAAGTTAAAAGAACAATTAGAAAAAATTATGAAAAATTTAAATACCCGATAATAAAGAAAAAGACAAGAAAGAGAATGGAAACTTCTTTTCATAAGCCATAAAATGATGAAAATAAAATAGGATAACGTTACTATTTTAGTAAGGATATCATAGATCGATGGTGAATTATGAAGTTAGAAAAATGGAAAGAAAAAACTAAAAAGAAAATGGGAATAATGATCGGAATATGTTCAGTCATCAGTTTGTGTGCAGTAATTATAGTAGTTAGAAGTTTTGCACTTTATGAAGAACAAAAAGAATTTGATGTGATCAAAGGTCAAGTACCAGATCAAAACTATGATGTGATGTTTTCTTTTATATTAGAAGATGAAAATAATAATCAAACAATCATAGAAAATATTCCCGAAGGCAAAGATTACGATGTTACCATTTCTTGTAATAATAATGCCAACGGGATATGGGATTATGAAGCCTGGGGACCATTAATTAAAAATTTAACAAATACACGAACAAAATGTAAAATAAGTTTTGGACCAGTACGACCTAGTGTCATAGAAACAATAAAAAATATTCCCATCGTCACAAATGGATCTGGATTATATGAAGTAAGCCATAGTGATGCAAATATCACTTATACAACAGAACAAGCTACAATCAATAATCTAAAACAAACCGAACTACGCTATGCTGGATCAAATCCGAATAATTATATCAAATTTAATAACGAATTATGGCGAGTGATTGGACTTGTGAATACCAAAGAAGGTCAAAGAGTTAAAATAATCCGGAATGAAAGTATCGGAGAATATTCTTATGATACGAGCGAAAATAGTATAAATAATGGATATGGGATAAATGAGTGGAGTACTTCCAAAATACAAGAACTTTTAAATCATGGAGCATATTATAATCGAAGTAGTGGTACTTGTTATCATGGAAGTAATAACGTGACAAAAGAATGTGACTTTAAAAATAATGGACTTACCAACGAGGCAAAAAATTTGATCGATCGTGTTACATGGAATTATGGAAGTTATGATGGAAAAATTTATGTTTACAATAATATAAACACCAAAGACTTTTATAATTTAGAACGAAGTAACAATACAGGAAAAATATGTAGTAGTGGAACTTATTGCAATGATTCAGTAGAAAGAACTACGAGTTGGGTGGGAGAAGTAGGACTCCTATTACCAAGTGATTATGGTTATGCCACAAGTGGAGGAAGTCAAACAGATCGAGCTACCTGTTTAAATAAAGAATTATTGATTTGGAATCGCGATGAAATAAATGAATGTAAACAAAATGATTGGTTATTCAAAGAAATATATCAATGGACGATGATTCCTACCGCTTCTTCTGGGAATTCCAATGGGATGTTTGTAGTAGATGCGTCTGGAAGAGTAGGTGATGTCATTGCAGGAAACACTCATACTTCCTTATTTCCAGTAATCTATCTAAAAACAAAT
>CAOKLK010000181.1 GCA_948469295.1 uncultured Mycoplasmatota bacterium | reverse complement strand
CTTCATGATGATGTTCAAATACTTTCCATTTCTCTCTAGGAAGCTTTTGATATTTTCCTCTAATCTTAACGCATTCTCCTTTATGAAGAATTAATGTTCCTAGATATGTTTCATTCTTTAAAATTCTGCGAATACAGGAATCATTCCAACAATCCGTATATTTATTTTTATCATCAATTCCGTTCTTTAATCGATATTCATGTAAGGAACGAGAAGGAGTAAGAATGTTTTCTCTTGTTAGAGTACGAGCAATTTGTAAGATACCATACCCATCCACATACATTTGAAAGATACGCTTCACAACACTAGCATTGTTTGGATCAATGACGAGTTCTGCACCTTTCTTTTGTACTTTATGATATCCAAACGGTGGGGTTGTCATCCATTCTCCATCTTCTTGTTTCATGTGAATAACATTCTTTACTTTCTTGCTTGCCTCTTTCACATACAATTCGTTATGCCAAGTTTTGATTCCAATCGTTGAATCATTATCTTGAAAATTGGAATATCCATCATCTAACGCAATGACTTCACATCCATGATCCCTTGCATCTTCCATAAAGAGTAATGCACGAGCATTGTGTCTTCCTAAACGAGACATATCTTTTATTAGTAATCGTTTCACTTTTCCAGAAGCAATATCTTTATTTAAACGATCAAAGTTAGGTCGTTCAAATGAATATCCACTTTCTCCATCATCAATATAGCGTTCTGTAATCGTATAATGATTTTCTTTCGCAAAACGAGTCAGCATCTTATCTTGATTTTCAATGGATACGGAAAGACCTTTATTTCGATCATCTCTTGATAATCTTAAATAAAGAACAATATTGCGATCTTGAGTCTCTATCGTAAAATCGATCATAATAATGATACATACCTTTCTGATGCCACTATTATGTCGTGCTTTTTTTGATTTGACAGTGCCCTAATGCCCATATTTTTTATTCACCCTACAAGCAATCAGTTCTTTTAATAGCACTTTTATATTGATTGTTCCATCAATAAACTTCACCTCATATGTCTTCCTGTTATTTACATTTGAAGTATTTGATTTTGGATTCTTTGATTGCATGGATCCATCTCCTATACTATCATATGAATCCATTTGACTTTGTTTTCTCTTTCTAAGAGAATCCGTTACATTCAGAGTTTTCATTTGATTACATAATCATAAAATTCCTCCATTCTTCTTTGATATTTTATCTCAAATTCCAATCTTTTTACTCCATCAAAAAAAGCTGAACTGATTGGAACAGCTTTTCATATTCTTTATTAATTTATTGAGGTTATGATTAATTTCTCTAACTTTTTCTCCAAATTTATTATTTATTAATTTTAATTTGGTTCAAAGCTCCTTTTTTCTTTAAATATTTTCTTTCCTTATCCTCTCCAGACTTTTCTTTAACAACCTTATTAACAGCATTAATACCATTCATAAAATTATCAGTTATCAAATCAAGTGCTTTATCTGTTTTACTTAAAATATTTAATTCTTTAATAAATTTGCATGTTTCTTCTTCTAAAGAGGGATATATACTACTTTTATTAATTCCTAATAAATCTAATTCTTTTTTTAGTATATTAATAGAATCTTTGTCAATACTTAGCTCTTCGACTTCAAAAGCTTCAGATTTAGTAATATCGAAATCCTCGAAGAATAGAATAAAATCTCCTTTTTGATTTTTTATTCTATCAGAAATACTACTCCCATTTACCATGACTATTTTACTATTAATTATGTTTTTTTCATAAAAAGAATTCAATTCTTTATTCACAAAATAACTCGCTTTGCAATTCTTAGCTATTATTAAATACACAACTGGTTCATCAGTTTCTTTAAAATTTTCTAATGCAAAGTATAAGGATACTAAAGGATTTGAAGTGACATCTAAAACCCTTGTTGGAAAACCATAGTGTTGTAAAATATTGATTATACTGATTAAATCTTCATAAATAATATTTACAAAGTAATCATGATTTTTTTCAACAAACTTATAAATTTGGTTTATTTCTTCATCTATATTGTTATAAAAAGGAAGGTCTGAATGCTTTTCTTTTTCTCTATAAAAGGAAGGAATTAATTTCCAGTTTTTATTGAATCCATTTCTTTGACCTCTATAAAAAATCTGTTCAGAAGGAAAATTAATCTTTCGTTCTTCGATTATTTCAATAAAGTTGGAAATATTTTTAATCTTATTGTTTATCATTTTGAATACTTGTCATTAATAACTGTTTGAAATCTTCGTTAGTCATCCCTAATTCACGCATCAAATCAATTGCCTCTAATGGAGAAAGGTTAGATTCATTACTTAATTGTTGAACATATTCAATTAAATCAACAAAACCATTCCACAATTCGATATATTGATCGTCAATCTTTATTTTTTCATACTTATTATAAATTCCTACAATTTTTTCTTCAAAATTTTCTTCTTTTTTTCTAGTGTTTATTTTATCTAACATGTATAAAGCCTCCTAATTAGTCAGAAATAGTATATATCTTTAGGCCTTTAAAAATCAATATCATTTAATTTTTTAATAAAAAATCTTTTAGTTTCTATCTGTTTGATATATTTTTATAATAATTTATCTAGAGGCCCATTTCCTTAACTCCACTCCAACATGGGTCCACTTCGACAAACGCTATGGCAGACC
>CAOKLK010000180.1 GCA_948469295.1 uncultured Mycoplasmatota bacterium | reverse complement strand
GGACCAGTAGGACCAGTAACACCTTGAGGACCAGTAGGACCAGTAACACCTTGAGGACCAGTCGGACCAGTAACACCTTGAGGACCAGTAGGACCAGTAACACCTTGAGGACCAGTAGGACCAGTAACACCTTGAGAACCAGTAGGGCCAGTAGCACCTCGTGGACCAGTCGGACCAGTAGGTCCAGTTGGTCCAGTCGGACCACATTTAATCATGCAATTTAATAATTGGCATAAACATTCTTTATTATTTTCTAAAATATATTCATTTTCAATCATATATCTTACTCCTTTCATAATATAAGCTATGATGAATAAAAAAAGAGTTCTCATCAAAAAACCTACTAAAATCAAAAAAAATAAAAAAAATTTGATTAAGATAGGAACAAAAATCCATTTTTTGAATATAATTATGCATTTTACCTAGATAATTGATGCCAAATTTTTATGAATTAAAAATTATTAAAATAGTAATTTTGCATATAAATCTTTCTTTTGGTATAATACAAAAGAGGTTTTTACTATGAAACGAAGAAAAAAAGAAAATATTAACTTTTTCTATGAAATGAGTCAAATAGCTCAAGAAATGAAAAAAAATACATTTACCATCATATTAGATTATTATCTTTGTAAACTAAAATATAAAGCGAACATAGAAGATTATCTAATATTTGAAATGTACAAATTAAATAAATATGAAAGAAAAACAATTATAACCCAAGGGATTAATAACTCTTATATATTAAAATATAATGATCCTAAATATATTCATTCCTTTGAAAATAAAGCTAAATTTAATAAAACTTTTTCAAAGTATATAAATCGAACATGGTTAGAATTAAAAGAAACTAATAAAAATGAATTTGCTATATTTTGTATTGACCACAAAGAAGTGATAACAAAACCTGTTAACAATCAAAATGGGTCTAAAATTAATAAATTAAAAGTAGCAGATTATAAGCTAAAAGAGTTATATGAGGAATTAATTCAAAATAATCAAACCTTAATTGAAGAAGTAGTAAAACAATGTGATAAACTATCAAAACTACATCCAAATAGTATTAATACGATAAGAGTGATTACACTACTAGGAAATATAATCGCAGCTTACATAAAAATAGGAAATAAAAACAACGTTGTAGATAGTTTTGAAAGAGAAGGGTTAATTGCTACTATTGATTTAAAAACAGGAAAAGTAAACAATCCAGCAATCAATAAAATGAAAGAAATTTTCGAAAATCATCCTATAACAAATGAAAAAATTTTAAATTTTCAAATTCCATATTGGAAAAAATTAAAAAAAGTCTGTGAAGAAGTCGCGTTAGAAATACCTCAAGTGGGATACGTTGCATGGGATTTTTACTTAAATGATGAAGAATGTTATTTAATGGAAGGAGATGCCTTTCCAGATAATTTAATTTATGGTTATACCACCTATCAAAAAAATGTTGGGTTACTTCCAATATTTAAAAAAGCCGAAGAAAGGGAAATCGAAGAATGAAAATATTTATTGGTACAGATCATAGGGGAGTAGAAATAAAAAAACAAATCAAAGAATATTTAGAAAAACAAGGTCATGAAATAATATTATCATCACTACCAAATAGTGAAAACGATGATTATCCAGATTTTGCTTTTGAAACTGCCAAAAAGGTTACTAATGTTCAAGAATCATTAGGTATTCTAATATGTGGAAATGGTATTGGAATAAGTATTGCAGCCAATAAAGTAAAAGATATTCGTTGTGCACGAGTAACCACCAAAGAAGAAGCGTTTGCAGCAAGAAACCATAACGGAGCAAATATGATTGCATTTGGAGGACTTTCATTCGAACTAGTAAAAGAAATAATAGATGAATTTATAAATACACCATTTGCTACGGAAGAAAGACACTTAAAAAGAATTCAAAAAATAACAGATTATGAAAAAGGTATCTACAATGAACCTTAAAATCTATTTTTATGTTTTCTTTGTCATGTTAAGTGCATATACTTTAACAGGAGTAAATTTCGATAAATGGATGAAAAAAAATAAAATATGGGAAGCCAGAATATTAGTGATTATTTTAAGTTTAATCATCGGATACTTATTAACAAATTTTATTTTTGACTTTTTTTCATTAACCAAAATAATTTAGGAGATACTATGAAAAATAAAATACTATGTTTCATTGTAGTAGTACTAAGTTTTATATTAATAGGAGTAGTTAGTTTTAAAAAAGAAACTAACTTTTCTTTTCCTGAAGAAAAGGAAATAACCCCTCCTGAAGAACCTATTCACCAAATAAAAATGTTAGATCAAGATAGTGGTGATATAAAAGAATTAAATTTAGAAGATTATATCATCGGAGTAGTAGCAGCTGAAATGCCAGCAACATTTGAAATTGAAGCTTTAAAATCTCAAGCAGTAGCAGCACGAACATTTGCAATATATAAACAAGAACATAGAAAAGAAGCTTATGATGTCATAAAAGGAGTCAGTGATCAAGCTTATAATTCGATAGAAGAAATGCAACTAAAATGGCAAAATAACTTTGAAGAAAATTACAATAAAATAAAAGATGCTGTACAAAATACAAAAGGTGAAATCCTAACTTATGAAGGGCAAACAATTGAATCATTTTATTTCGCAATGAGCAATGGATATACAGAAAAATGTGAATCT
>CAOKLK010000179.1 GCA_948469295.1 uncultured Mycoplasmatota bacterium | reverse complement strand
GATTATTTTATTTATATTAAAATGAAAAAGGGAAGCATTTTAGCTTCTGTCAAGGAGGTAAATTAATGGAAAAAACATTTGAAACAGCTTTAAAGGAATTAGAAGTTATTATAAAAGAATTGGAAAGTGGAACGATTGAGTTAGAGCAAGCTATTACAAAATATACTGAAGCAATGGGACTTGTGAAGTTTTGTAGTGATAAGTTGACTGCTGCTACGGATCAGGTGAATAAGACGATTGCAGAAAATGGTGAACTTCAAGTTTTTGAAATTCAAGATGATGTTAAGGAGTAAGTGATATTATGGCGAAATTGAATGATATAACTCTACGAGATATTGATTTTGCACAGTGGTATACAGATGTTTGTATGGCTGCTGACTTGATTGATTATTCTAGTGTCAAAGGTAGTATGATTATTCGTCCTTATGGATATGCTATATGGGAAAATATTCAAAAAGTATTGGATGCCGAGTTTAAGAAAACAGGACATGAAAATGTTCAGATGCCAATGTTTATTCCAGAAACATTATTAAATGTAGAAAAAAACCATATTAGTGGGTTTGCTCCAGAAGCAGCTTGGGTTACTATGGGAGGAGATACTCCTTTGGAAGAACGTATGTGTGTTCGTCCTACTAGTGAAGTATTGTTTTGTGAACATTATAAAAAAATTATTAAATCTTATCGTGATTTGCCCAAGCTTTATAATCAGTGGTGTACTATTGTTCGTTGGGAAAAAACTACCAGACCTTTTTTGCGTAGTCGTGAAATATTATGGCAAGAAGGACATACAATGCATCAAACAGAGCAAGAAGCACGTGAAGAGACGATGAAAATGTTTCAAATTTATGAGGATTTTCAACGGAATTATTTGGCTTTGCCAGTGATTAGTGGAAGAAAGACGGAAAAGGAAAAATTTGCTGGAGCAGAGGAAACTTATACGATAGAAGCAATGATGTATGATGGGGTTGCATTACAAAATGGAACGAGTCATTATTTTGGGCAAGGTTTTGCTAAAGCTTTTGGAATAGAGTATTTGGATTCTGATAATACTTTAAAAGCTCCTTATCAAACAAGTTGGGGAGTATCTACTCGAATGATTGGTGGTCTTATCATGACTCATGGAGATGATCATGGATTGGTTGTTCCACCTAAAATTGCTCCGATTCATGTTATGTTTATTCCAATTGGTACAGATGAACAAGTTATGGAAGCAATTGATACTTTACAAAAAGCCTTACCAAGTGAAGTTATAAGTAAAGTTGATTGTAGTGCGAAAAGTCCTGGATTTAAATTTGCAGAAGCAGAAGTGAAAGGAATCCCACTTCGAGTGGAAGTTGGAAGTCGAGATTTACAAAGGGAGATCGTTACTTTAGTGCGTCGAGATACTTTAGAAAAAATAGAAGTTCGTCTTACGGATGCAGCGTCTCGTATACTAGAATTATTAGAGGAAATTCAACAAAATCTTTATCATAAAGCCTTAACTCGAAGAGATTCTATGTTACATTTTGCGAAAAACCATGATGAATTTGTAGAAATTTCTAAAAATAAACCTGGTTTTATTAAAATTAATTGGTGTGGCGAAATGGCTTGTGAAGAACAAATTAAGGAAGAAACTGGATTAAAATCTAGATGTATTTTGCTTGATGAAGAAGCGGATGGGATTTGTGCTTTTTGCGGAAAAGATGGGAAACATAAAGTTTATTTTGGAAAACAATATTAATGACAAGAAACTACCAAGTATTGTCATTTTTTTTCATGTCTTTTTGGTTCATAATAATAGTGTGAGGTGAGGAAAGCATGAAAAGGAAGATTTTGCCAATTTTTTTGAGTGCTAGTTTATTATTTTTGCCAATGAGTGCAGAGGCTTATTCTGATCGCGTTATTGTTGGTGGAGATAATATCGGAATTCATATTGATTCCAATGGGGTATTAGTAATAGGTTTTTATAAAGTAGATGGAGAGTTTCAAAAAGGTACGCCAGAAATTTCTGTAGGTGATGTTATTTTAAAGGTAAATGAGGTATCTGTTTCTTCGATTAAAGAATTGACAGAAACTATTGATAAATTTTTGGATCATGGAGAAGTTACATTAACGGTTAAACGAGATAGTATGACGTTTCAAACAAAACTTGCTCTTACGAATGTTGATGGTATTTATAAAACTGGATTATATGTTAAAGATGGGATTAGTGGGATTGGAACGCTTACTTATGTAGATCCAGGTACCAAGATTTTTGGAACTTTAGGACATGAGATTGTTGAAAATACTACGTCTCGTCGAATTGAAGTGAAAACTGGAACTATTTTCGATAGTGATGTTTCCAAGATTATAAAAAGTACAGATGGAATAGTTGGAGAAAAAAATGCAGAATTGTATTATGATGAAGTGGTTGGGGTAATTGAAAAAAATACTTTGTATGGGGTTTTTGGAAAATATACGGATTCCCTTCCTAGTGGCCCTGAGTTTCCAGTTGGTGATGAGGATGATGTTAAACCTGGAGATGCAACAATTTATACAGTTCTCTCAAATAATAAAATTATGGAATATGATATTAAAATAACAGATATTAATAAAAATGCAGAGATAAAAAATATTCATTTTGAAATTACGGATGAGAGATTATTGCAGGAAACTGGAGGGGTCGTACAAGGAATGAGTGGTAGTCCTATTATTCAAGA
>CAOKLK010000178.1 GCA_948469295.1 uncultured Mycoplasmatota bacterium | reverse complement strand
AAAAAATGGAACCTTAAACCTTCTTCACAAAATACCCAATATGGATACATTAGTATTATTAAGCGTTTCCTTTAGTTTTCTTTATAGTTGTTATGGTTACATCAATCTCCTATTTGGAAACTATGAACATCTTACAAACCTCTATTTTGAATCAACCTGTATGATAATTTACTTTATCAAACTAGGACGTTATATAGAAAATCAAAGCAAAGAAAAAACCAAAGAAGCCATAAAAAAACTTGTAATTATTACCCCTCAAAATGCTCGCTTAAAAATAAAAGATCAAGAAAAAGTAGTACCAATTGATGAGGTCAAAAAAGAGGATATACTAATTGGCAAAGCTGGAGACAAAATTGCCGTAGATGGAATAGTTTTAAATGGAAAAACATATGTTGATGAAACTTTTATCACTGGAGAAAGTCTTCCTATATTAAAAAATCCAAACGATCATGTCATTGCAGGATCCATGATCTATGATGGATATATTGAATATCAAGCCCAAAAAATTGGAAAAGAAACAACCATTTCTGAAATAGTGAAATTAATCATAGAAGCTACAAGTACCAAAAATAAAATCCAAAAATTAGTAGATCGTATCAGTGGATATTTTGTTCCCTTCATTATTATAATTTCAATGATTACATTTTTTCTGCAAATAACCTTATCTCATTCTTTTGAAAAATCCTTAATTTACATGATTTCAGTTTTAGTAGTCGCATGTCCTTGTGCATTAGGACTCGCGGTTCCCTTAGTAATTGTGGTAACAAATGGAATATGTGCCGAAAAAGGTTTATTTTTAAAAAATGGAGATGTTTTAGAAAATGCCAGAAACATTGATACGATCGTCTTAGATAAAACAGGAACTTTAACATTTGGAAAATTAAAAGTCGCCAAAATGATAAATTTTTCTAAATATAATGAAGAAGAATTATTTAGCATTATTTCCAGTATCGAAAAACATTCTTCTCATCCTATTAGCACCGCCTTAAAAGGGAAAGAAAAGTATTTAGTAAATAATTTTAAAACCTTAAATGGACTTGGCGTAAGTGGAGAAATCAATTCACAAAAATATTATCTAGGAAACGCTAAACTTTTAGAAAAATACAAAATCAAAAATACCAAACAAAAAGAAGCTGAACAACTAATAGAGAGTGGATGTAGCATAATTTATGTTGTTGAAAAGAATCAAATCATTGGATTAGTTGGAGTTCGTGATATTATAAGAAAAGATATGAAAAATACCATCAAAAAATTTTATAAAAAGAATCTAGAAGTGATCATGTTAACTGGAGATCATTCAAAAAATGCTGAAAAGATTGCGGAAGAATTAGGAATTTCCAAAGTGATAGCAAACGTTCTTCCAAAAGATAAAACCAATGTCATTCAAAAAATGATTCAAGAAGGAAAGAAAGTCATTATGGTCGGAGATGGAATCAATGATGCTCCTGCATTAGTAAATGCCACCATTGGAATTAGTATGAACGAAGGAACTGATGTTGCAATGGATGCAGCAGATGTGATTTTAATGAACAATGATTTAAAAAATATTCTAGATTTAATAACAATCAGCAAACGATCTTACCAAGTAATAAAACAAAATTTATTTTGGGCATTTCTTTATAACGTTTGTATGATACCTATTGCCATGGGATTATTTAGTAATTTAAACATCACGTTAACTCCTGGCTTAGTAGTTTAACAGTAGTATTAAATAGTTTAAGATATGGGAGAGGAAAATTATGAAAACAATAGAACTAAAAATAGAAGGGATAAAATGCGAAGGATGTTGCAATCGAATAAAAAACATTTTAAATATCACAAAAGGGATCAATGCTTATGAGTTATCTTTAGAAACTAAAACCTTAAAAATCACCTTCAAAAAAGAAGCAACCTTAAAAGAAGTGCAAGAAAAAATTCAAAATTTAGGCTTTAAAATAACTGAAAAAATCGAAAAATAACAAAAATAAAATAGATATTTGCCATATTTAATAAAACTATGTTATAATATCCAAGACAAAAGGGAGGTTTATTATGAAAAAGAAATGGAATAAGCGAAATATAATTATCATCATGATCGTCTGTGCAGGATTATTAGCAACTTTATCAGTCCAAAGAACTTATGCAAAATACAAAAATACTTATACAAGTTCAGATAGTGCAACCGTAGCAAAATGGGATATTAATATGAATCAAACTATTGATTTATTTAAAAATTCCTATATTGAAAATGGCGTAGAATCAGTAGATGGAAAAACAGTAATAGCACCAGGAACCAAAGGATATTATAAATTTACAATATCAGGAACTGCTGAAACTAGCTATAAATTAAACATTAAAGTTACTGGGGAAGATAACGTTGGAAGAATTAAATATTGGTTTGATGATCGTCCAATTAGTAACATCACTTTATTAGCAAATCGTCTTTCATCACTTCATAAAGATCCCAAAGATCCAGAAGCTGAAATTAATTATGAACATACTATTCGTTGGGAATGGGAAGCTGGAGATAAAAGCAAAGAAGATACAGACAAAGGGTTGGAAGCAATCATTGATCCCAATGATCCCAATTATGAAAATCAACCAAAAGTAAAATTAAATGTAAAAATAACTGCAGAACAAATAGATTAACACTGTGAGGAGAATAAAAAATGGACGCTGAGCCTGTATAATGCTGTTAATCACTCGT
>CAOKLK010000177.1 GCA_948469295.1 uncultured Mycoplasmatota bacterium | reverse complement strand
GTTTGCCAACTATTTTATCTATATATAACCAAAATTTTCAAACAGAAACTAAAGAAGATTAAAAATTGAATTCACTATTCTTTTTATTTCAAGAAATAGAAAGGATGGTGGATTTTTAATTGTCTTCGAAACATCTTTTTCTTGATGTTTATGATGACTATTTACTTTATGCAAAGAAAAAGCAAAAAAATCAAAGTTTCACCACACTGAAATATAAATTTGATTTACATATTTTGCCTTTTTTTGAAAGTATGTTTATAGAAGATATAACTAGTAAAACAATTATTGAATGGGAAGATTATATACTATCTCAGAATTTTTCTAATAATCAAAACAAGAGTCTTTATTATGCTTTAAGTGGTTTCTTTGAATATTGTCGTATTTTTTATGAATTTGATAAAACAATCATAAGTAATGTTGGTTGTTTCAAAAAGAAATACGAAGAAAAAAAATATGATTTTTATAATATAGATGAGTTTAAGAAGTTTATTAAAAATGTTGATGATGAGGTATATAAGCAATTTTTTAATTTAATGTTTTATACAGGTGTTCGTCCTGGAGAGGCTATGGCACTTAAATTTAAAGATTTAAATCATGGATATATAAATATATCTAAAACGATTAATAGCCACGGAAAACGCGAAATAGGCACTCCTAAGACGTATTTTTCTAATAGATTGATACGTATTGATAAAGTACTAGAGAGAGATTTGATAAATTTAAAATCAATATATGAAAAGCAACTTGCTTTTCATGATGATTTATTTATCTTTGGTGGTATAAAACCATTATCTCCTAGTACAATTAACCGAAGAAAGTTAAATGCTTGTGAAAAGGCTCATATTCGCCCTATCACGCTACATCAATTTAGGCATAGTCATGCTACTTTACTATTACAACAAGGAATTATGATCAATGAAGTATCAAAAAGACTTGGCCATAGTAAAACGAGTACTACTTTGGATGTATATAGTCATACTGATTTGGCACAAGAAAAAAGAGTGTTAGACACTCTTAATTCAATTAGATTTAATTGTTTCACCACACTGAAATATAAATTTAAATCTATATTAAAACGATTAAAATCGCTCTAATAACAAAAAAATGGAGCAGATGATGGGAATCGAACCCACGTTATCAGCTTGGAAGGCTGAAGTTCTACCATTGAACCACATCTGCGTTTTTTTTATTACATTTAAAATTATATCATAATTATTTTAAATTTCAATATTTTTTTGGATTTTTTTATTGAATTTTATTTATTTCTTATTATATAATAATTTTAATGCTGAATTAGCTCAGTTGGTAGAGCAACGCCCTCGTAACGCGTAGGTCGCAGGTTCGAGTCCTGTTTTCAGCACCATTTTTGAAAATCTTACTCAGTTTTTACTGAGTTTTTTTAGCGAAGAAAATTTATTCTTCGCTAATTTTTACCATTAAGTTATTATTTGAATGTTTTAAAAAATCTACTATCTCTTTTAAATAATTTTCTTTTACTACTTTCAAATGTTGCATAATAGAAATTGTTGATTCTTTCTTTTCTTTTTTCCATTCGTCATGATCTTTTATTGAGTAATTTTTAGAAAACTTTTTCCAGTTTTTCAAATGATTACCTCCTATGGTCATTATATCATATGTTTTCTTAATTAAAATATTAATCTTTTAATTTTGCATGACGTAAGATACCAGATTTTGTTCTTTCTAAATATTCTATAGTACATCTTAAATTTGGATTAATAAATACTGCGTCTTCTTTGCAATTATTTATTAGAGTATTGTTTCTAATAGATTCTTTTTTTACTTGGAAAAATAATTTATTTTTTTTGGATATTGATATTTTTCCTACATAATAAAATTCTTTTTTCTTTTTTTCTGCTAATAAAAGAGATATTACAGAGCTTTCTTTCTTATCTATGTACCCTCCAATATAAAATTTTCCCTCTTTTATATTTTTTATTTTAATCCAATTTTCGGTTCTTATATCTGGTTCATATTTACTATCTTTTTTCTTTGCAACTATTCCTTCTAATTGCATTTTTTTAATTGTATTAAATAATGTAATTCCTTCTTTTTCAATATAAGTTACTTTGACAAAAACATCATTTTCTAATAATAAATCTAATCTTTTTTTTCTTTCTGTTAATGGTAAATTTGTAATATCTTTTTCATCATATAAAATGTCAAAACACATAAATATTACTGGATTTTTTAAACTTTGAATTTTTATTTTATTAGAATCTTTTAAATGATTTCTTTTTTCTAATTTTCGAAATGATGGAAATCCTTGATCAAATGTGACAATTTCTCCATCTACGATCACATCTTTGTGAATGATTTCTTTTATTTTTTGAAGCTCTGGATAAAGATTTGTAATATCATGACCATTTCTCGTTTTAATGATTAGTTTCTCTTTTGATATAAAAATAATAGCTCTTATTCCATCAAACTTCATTTCAAATATATAGTCTTTACTTTCAAAAGGATTTTCTGCTTCTTCTAAAAGCATAGGTTTCCACTTATCTTTCCATAAATTCATTTTTTACTTTTCAAACTCTTTTCTAAAGCTTCCATTAAATCTTTTACTTGTTTTTTTGGTTTCTTTTTTTGTCCTTTTAAAGTGGTTCCTTCGATCTTGGCAGTTATCGCTTTTTGGATATTATTTTGATATTCATCTTTATATTTTTGAGGTTCAAATTTTCCTTTTAA
>CAOKLK010000176.1 GCA_948469295.1 uncultured Mycoplasmatota bacterium | reverse complement strand
ACAACTTTCTTTTTCGAGTAATGTCCCCACCATAACATTTTGCTAGCACATTCTTCTTCATTGCACTAATATTTTCCCTAGCAATTACTTTAGAACCAATACTTGCTTGAATAGGAACTTGAAACAATTGTCTTGGAATCAATTCTTTTAACTTGGATACAACACTTCGTCCTCTTCCATATGCAAAATCTTTATGAACAATAATAGATAAAGCATCAACAATTTCTCCATTTAACAAAATATCCATTTTCACAAGCTTACTTGGACGATACCCTACAACTTCATAATCAAATGAAGCATATCCTTTCGTCGTACTTTTCAATTTATCAAAAAAATCATAAACAATTTCCGAAAGAGGAATCTCATAATGAATATTCACCCTAGTCTCATCAATATATTCCAAAGATTGATAAATACCTCTTTTATTTTGACAAAGTTCCATAATAGCTCCAATATAAGTAGAAGGAACAATAATATTCGTATAAATGTAAGGTTCTCGGATTTCCTTTATTTTTACACTTTCTGGCATTTTATTTGGGCTATCAATCGTAATCTCTTCTCCATTCGTAAGACTTAATTCATAAATAACACTGGGACTAGTTGCAATTACCTCGATTTCAAATTCTCGAGAAATTCGAGTCATAATAATATCCATATGCAAAAGTCCTAAAAAACCTACGCGAAAACCAAACCCCAAAGCATCACTCGTTTCTGGTTCAAAAGTAAGAGCAGCATCATTTAACTTTAATTTATGAAAAGCCTCTTTCAAACTTTCATACTTATTCGGTTCAATCGGAAAAATTCCAGAATAAACCATTGGTTTCATCGGTTTATATCCTAAAATTGGAGTACTAGCAGGCTTTTTACTTAACGTAATCGTATCTCCAACATGAATGCTACTAATATCTTTTATACTAGCGATGACGTAACCAACTTCCCCACTGCGTAACACTTCCCATTTCTCATCTTTTGGACGATGAACACCAAGTTCCGTAACTAAAAAATCACTTCCTGTTGCCATCAATCGAATGGTATCTCCAACATGCAAACTTCCATCCATGACTTTAATCAAAGCTACAACTCCTTTATAAGGATCAAAATAACTATCAAAAATAAGTGCACGAAGTGGAGTATCATTAGCAATCTTTGGAGGCTTCACTCGTTTGACCACTTCATGAATTAATTCTGCAACACCTTCTCCAGTTTTTCCACTACATAAAATAACTTCCTCTTGAGAAAATCCCAAGACATTTTTAAGTTCTTCCAAAACTTTTGGAATATTTGCATTTGGTAGATCAATTTTATTAATAACTGGAATAATATCCAGATCTGCTTCCATTGCCAAATACAAATTAGCTAACGTTTGAGCTTCAATTCCTTGTGCCGCATCTACAACTAATATCGCTCCATCACAAGCAGCCAAGGAACGACTAACTTCATAAGAAAAATCTACATGACCTGGAGTATCAATTAAATTCAAAAGATATTCTTCTCCCTCATAACAATAAGGTAAAGAAACAGCATTTAATTTAATTGTAATACCTCTTTCACGTTCCAAATCCATATTATCCAAAAGTTGTTCTTTCATTTCTCTTTTAGAAACACTTCCTGTAATCTCTAAAATACGATCCGCAAGCGTACTTTTTCCATGATCAATATGAGCAATAATCGAAAAGTTTCGAATATTTTCTTGTTTTATCATGTGCATCACCTCTTACCATTATACAAAAAAAATAACTCTATTTCATTATAAAGTTATCTTTTTTAAAAACTAAATAACAAGTTGATATGGAGAATCCATCGCCCCATTTCCACTTTCAATTTTAATTTCTGATTTCAAATAAATCGTTGGAACTAAACTAGAGTTATAAGATGCATAACGCATCTCAATATATCCATTCTTATACAAATTAAAAACATTATATGCACCAATTGTCGTAGCACATGGAGTTATCGTCCATTGATTGACTCCTTTTTTATATAGCCAATCATTATTTTTACAATCGCTCATTTCACTTACAAGCCATCCATATAAATTTTCATTTAAACAAGTTCCTCTATCTGTAGTACTTCCTCCACTTGTCGCATATCCATAATCACTTGGATACATAAGTCCTACCTTTCCGGTCCACAAAAAGTTCTTTCTACTGTATCATTACAATTTTGACTGCTTCTACAAATTTTTCCTGTATTATTACTTCGTTCCAAATTATAAAAAGTATTCGCATTAATATTAGTATAACTATAATTGATGCCATCATTACTTCCTGTATTCCAAGTAACTGTATCAATCATTTCTTTCGTCTTTTCTAATAAATTTTCATAAAAAGTATAATTTAAATTATCATGTGCGTCGGATAAAGACCATTCATTCACTCCATAACGTACATTTACAGAAGAAGTAGTTATATCCCAAGAATATATACCTATTGCTTCATTTCGAATTAATTTAACTCTTTGTCCTTCGGGAGTATTGACTAACCCTATAATACGCCATAACTCATTATTAAAATTAACATAATTATCAGGATCACTACCTACGTAACGACACTCTGTTTGTTTTAAGTTTTGAATCATATTCGTATCATCAGTAAACGTAATGTTAGCAGCATTATGACTTACTTCATATAATCCAACTCCACTTGTAAAAACCGGAATATTTTGAATCGTTTCTATCACAGTTAACAATTCTTTATAACTAGTAATTACACTAATTTTCCCAT
>CAOKLK010000175.1 GCA_948469295.1 uncultured Mycoplasmatota bacterium | reverse complement strand
AAACCTTATTTTCATAACTACTTTGTTTGATACTTTTAGTTATCATAATATATACAGGAATACCAATCCCAAATAAAAGAGCAATAATTAAAATTGTTACCATTACTTCTACTAAAGTAAAACCATTTTTCCTTTTCATATGACACTCCTATTCTCAATATAAAATATATCAAAAAAAAAGAAATTCATCAAGCGATGAACCTCTAATGTTGTTCCAATTCCAATTCAATAATATGGTAAATTTCCTCACGCCCCTTTTTCGTAATCGAAGAAAAAGGAATAATCATATCTTCAGATGACAACTTAAAACTTTCACGAATCATTTTATCTTGTTTTACCCGACTATTATTACTTACTTTATCATATTTTGTCGCAACAATTGTCGTACGAATATTATAATATTTCAAAAAATTATACATCAAAACATCATCTTCACTAGGTTTATGCCGAGAATCAATTAACAAAAAAACCTGTGATAAATTTCCCCGACTTTTCAAATATTCTTCAATCATCATCCCCATTTTTCTTGTTTGATCTTTGGAAGTAGAAGCATATCCATAACCAGGTACGTCAATCAAATAAAATTGATCATTAATTAAATAAAAATTCAATGTTTGCGTTTTTCCTGGTTTACTACTGGTATGAGCAAAATTCTTTCGCATAATCATCGTATTAATAAAACTACTTTTTCCAACATTACTACGACCAACCAACAAAAATTCTGGCTTCCCTTCATCAGGATATTGACTTTGACGAACCGCTATCTTATTCAGTTCTACGGATACTATTTTCATAAAAAGATTCCTCCTTAATCAAAACAAGCGACATAATCTACAATACTTCTTTGTAACAAAGACAACATCGATAGATTCAAAATACTAAAGAAAATAGAAAAAATTCCAAATATTTCTCCATATAACAATTGGGTAAAAGGATTAATCATAACCACAATAGCTAATAATACAGAAAGAATAGTAGAAGAAAGAAAAACATATCGACTATTATCTCTCATTCGAAAAAAGAAAAAACAATTATAAAAACGCTCTACCATAACCAAAAGAATAAAGAACCCTAGAAAAAGGGAATAATATGGAAAAACAAAGTTTGGAAAAAATAATAAAATTCCCCCAAAAAGAAAACTAATAATCATCGGAAAAATAGTAAAACGATAAAATGCAAAACGACGTCGATGAGTAACAAAAAAACCTTTAATAACAGCATAAGCAAAAGCGAAAAGTCCTAAAATAACACTACAAGTACGAATTGAAAAAGTTTGAAAAAGAGCAAAAACAATTCCCATCACTAGAAAAGCAATCATATAAAATGTCATAACATCCAAATACTTTTGATATTCTGATTCAATATCAGACAACAGACGTTTCGTACGATGACGAAAAAGCGAAATAGAAAAAGGGAATTTCTTCTTATTTTTTTCTAAATCTGAATACATAAAATCACTCCTAAAATTGCCTTTATTATAACATTGCTTGAACATTTTGCAAAGCAATTCTTATTGAAAAAAATAAAATCTATGATATAATAATTTCTTCAAAAGAGAGGGGGGTTATCTTGAAAATAAAAGAATTAACCATACAAGAATTTGAAGAATTTATAAAAAATAACCCACTAAGTAGTCATTACCAATCTGCAAATTATGGTATACTAATGAGCGAAATTGGTTATGATTATGAATTAATTGGATACTTTGACGAATATCAAAATTTAAAAGCAGCTTCTCTAATACTTTTTAAAAAAATTGGATTTCACACAAAATTCGGTTATGCACCCAAAGGATTTATCTTAGATTATTTCAATAAAACACTTTTAAAAGATTTTACAGAAACCATAAAAGAATACTATAAAAGGAAAAATGTTATTTTTATTAAAATAAATCCAGAAATAGCAATTGCTCAATTAGATCCCCAAAATTTATCTAAAACCTATAACTGGAATACAACCGTGAAAGAAAACTTAACAGCAACTGGATATTTAAAACTAAAAGATAACCTTTACTTTGAATCCTTATTTCCAAGATTTAATGGAATCATCGACTTAAAAAAAACAACATTAAATAATTTTGAAAAAAACACTAGAATTAAAATAAAAAGAGCAATTTCCAAAGGCTTAGAAATAGAAACAGCAAAACGAAGTGGATTAGACATATTAGATAAATTTATCAAAAAACAACGAAATATCAATCCATTTTATTATAAAGATTATTACAATATCTTTAATAAAAATAATATGGTAGATATCTTCTTAGTGAGCATTAACACCCAAAAATTTCTATTAAATTCTAAAAATCTTTACGAAAAAGAACTAGAAAAAAACAACGAACTCAATCAAATTTTATTACAAAATAACAATATAAAAATAATCAATGAAAAAATGAATTCTGATCGAAAATTATTATCCTATAAAAATGATGTTTTAGAAGCTACAGAAAAAAATAGCAAACATGAAAAAATCTATATTGCAGGTGCCTTAGTAATTAAATATCAAAATCGTGTTCAAATTCTAATTAGTGGTTATGATAAAAAATTCAAAAGATTCAATCCCAATCATTTTCTCCATTATAAAATAATGGAATACTACAAAGAAAATTATAATTATTTAGATTTAAATGGTATGACAGGAGACTTTACCAAAGAAAACCCCTATTATGGATTAAATAAATTTAAAAAAGGGTTTCGCCCAACAATCTATGAATTCATTGGAGAATACGACTTAATAATGAATCAAAAAAAATACAAAAAATTACT
>CAOKLK010000174.1 GCA_948469295.1 uncultured Mycoplasmatota bacterium | reverse complement strand
AATATTATTCCAAAAGAAATAATGGAGAAATTGCCAACGGAAGAAGAATTAAATTTATATATAAAAAAATTACCAAATGAGGAAATTAAAGAAGAAAATTTATATAAATGAAGTAAATGTTAAACTAGTTTCGCAGTGTGTAACCAGTACTAGTAAATGTAATAAATAAGGTGATATTATGATTAATAAAGTAAATAATTTGAACGAGAAATCATTTAAAAATTATAGTGGACCAGATAAAGAATTTAAAGAAAAAAATATTATATTTGGCTATAATGGGAGAGGAAAATCTTCACTTGCAAAAGGAATAATTCAGGAATTTTTGAAAGATAATGAAAATAAAGAATCAAATTATAGATTCTTTAATAGAAATTACATTAGTAATAATTTAATATTGAAGAAAGCAAGGATTCTAAAATTAAAGGTGTTATAGCAAATTTTGGTAAAAAAGATGTAGATATTGAGAAACAGATTGAATTATTAGAATTAAATATTGTTGATACCAAAAAACTTGAAGATGAAATAAAACAATTAGATAAAAATATTCGTACTGAAATTGATAAGATACATGACAATAAAAAAGGAAATATTTCAATACAAAAAAAGCCAATTTCCAAAACTAATAAAGAAGTTATATTATTATATAATGAAGATGTTGAAAAAGCAAAAAAGATCGAAAATAATGAAGAAAAATTAATTAATTTTAAAGGAGATAACACTTTAGAAAAGCAAAAACTGAATATCGAAAAAATAAACATACCAATTATAGAAATCATAGATAATAACGAAATAGTGAAAGTAAAAGATATATTTTCTAAAATATATGATGATATTGAAATTCCAAGCTCTAAAGTTGTAGAATGGATTTCTATAGGGTTATCTATACATCATGAAGGAGATAAATGTAAATTTTGTGGTGGAAACCCTAATTTAGAGTTTATAAGACATAATATAGAAAAATATAATTCTAATGAAAAGCAAAAGGCAGCAGTAGCATTAAATGATTTTAAAACAAGATTAGAGATTTTACTATTACAAATTGATAATTTATTATTGGTAAAGGATAATATAAATAACAATTTAGAAAAAGATATTTCTAACCATTTTAATAATATTCAAACTAGTAGAGAAGCATTAGAAAAGATTAAAGAAATAGTAGTTAAAAAAATAGAAAATATAAACTTAGAAATATATCTCAATCATGAAGAAACTATATCACTCTTAAATGAAATAGAAAAATCTTATAATGAAATAATACTCGAGAAGAAGAATGAAATAAAACTAATAGATGATAAAATTTCTAAATTAAATATACTAATTAAAGGTGCTATTGGATTAGAAATACGAAGAAATACATTTATAAATAACAATATAGAATTGGCTGAAGAAAAGAGAAAAGCATTAAAAGAAATTAATACCAAGAATAAAGAAAACTTAAATAAGATAGAAAAGCTAAAAATGAGTAAATCAAATACAAAAGACTTTGCAGAACATATTTTAGAATTTAAAGTTAAAAACAGTCTACCAACATATTCAAATTTTAATAACATAAAACTTGTATTATGTGGGAATAATCCTTCAAGAAATGATGAGTTAGCTATTGGCACATTGTTGAATGTATGTAATATTTTATCTCATAAGGCTTCAAGAAATCCTGATGAGATATTAAAAGCAGCCAAATTTTTAATGAAAAAAATTAAAAATGTTGATGAGTTACATTTTAATACAATGAAAGAATAAATAATTTTAAAGAGGGTGTTAAAAATTATTTGAAATTACACTTGTTTTATAAATTTGTTGAAAAAAGTATAAATTTGTGATAGTATACGGAAAGAAAAATAAATATGAAAAGGGAACTTTTCATAAAAATACATAAGGAGGAACATGGATAGAATACTTGATATTGAAAACAACAAAAGAAACGAAAATGTAGAAGTAAACGCATTTATAAAAGAATTAGAAAATGCTTTAAATGCTAATAATCTTGCAAATTCAAAAGGGGTATACACGACACTATATGATGAAGTATTGAATGAGATAAATTTAGCAACAAAGTATAAAGGAAAATTAAATAGCATAATAAAAGAATGTATGAAAAATGAATCTTATGAAAATGATTTTTGGTATATTAATTATGATAAATCAAAAAATACATTTTCTATGGATTTATATAGTGATGGAAAGTGTCAAAAATTCCCAATAACTATGCAAGATATAAAAGATTATAACTATAAAGTTGGTATGACATATTGGGCATTTGAAGATGGACGTATGTTAGAAGAAGATGCTATAAAAGACAGTATCAAAATTGATGTAGATTCAGCACTAGCAGATTTAGAACGAAATAATAAAAAGTGAGAGATATATGAATAAAGAAGATTTTGAAGATGTAATTAACGAGTTAATAAATATAGATCCAAACAAAATAAAAAAGCACACAATCGTTATAAATGATGATAAACCATTATTTAATAAAAAAGATTTTGATATTATTGAAGGAAACCCACAGTATTTTGAATTAGATAACAATGGAAGAAGCAATGGTGCTATTGCTATTATTAGCAAAAATACATTGCCTTTAATTACAAAGAAAAAGTTAAAATATCCTGAACCTAGCAATTGGAATAAAGCTTTTGAAAATAAAAAGCTTTTTGAAAAATGCCATATAATTGCATATAGCTTATCAGCAAAAATTGCTAATCCAAAAAATATTTTCATAGGAACAGTGAAATTAAATAAAAGTTATATGAAAAAAGTTGAAAATGAAGTAA
>CAOKLK010000173.1 GCA_948469295.1 uncultured Mycoplasmatota bacterium | reverse complement strand
AGCATAGGAGTCTCCAAAACTTTTGATGGGAGTTCGATTCTCTCCGCCCCTGCCAAATGTGAATACTCTCCAATTAAATAAATATTTTTATAAAAATTGGAGTTTTTTTATAAATAAAGGATATGTGGATTATGTATGAAGATGATAACATTTTATTAGAAATGTATGAGAATGCATTAGAAGAATTTAAAAAAAGTGGATACCATCCTCATCCTGCTAATTTGCTATCCATGTTACTTTTAGCAGAAAAGGATAAATTTGAGATTTTACGTGTTTGTGAGGGAGTTTTTTATAGGAAGTATCAATCTGAAATCGATAGTAATATTTCTAAAGTTATTGAGGATTTTGAAATTAGTAAACAAGAAATAGAAGCATTTATAGAAGCAAAAGGTATTTTGGTTAGTGATTTTGAATCGGATAAGATATGGTTTGTTTTTGCAGATGGTTTTGGTATAATGCATGGTGAAATGATGTATAGACCTAATAAAACAGGCTATCAAATGTACAGCTGTATGGATAATAAGTCTAAATGGTATAGGATGACAGAATATGGTTTAGAAGAGTATCCAAGAAAAAAGAAAAATAAAGTATTAGATAAAGATAATAGTTAAGATTAAAATTTGGAAATTCATTTTTTTGTTTTAAGTATAAATATGTTTACAAAGTTGAGTTAACAAAGATAAAGCTGTGGAAGTCAAAATACAATCCATGGCTTTTAAATCTTAAATAGAGAAGAGTGAATATTATGAATGAAATAGATAAAAAAAGTTTAGAAAATGCGAAAAAATTGTTTTTAAGCGGTGCTATTAATAGTGTTGAAATTGGTACTATTAAAGGTTTACAACAAATTCATAAATTTCTATTTGATGGTTTATATGATTTTGCTGGTATTATTAGAAAGGAAAATATTTCTAAGGGCAATTTTAGATTTGGAAATTCTTTATATTTAGAAGAAATGTTAAAAAAAATTGAAACTATGAGTGAAGCAACTTTAAATGATATTATAGATAAGTATGTTGAAATGAATATTGCTCATCCATTTTTAGAAGGTAATGGGAGATGTACAAGAATTTGGTTAGATTTAATATTAAAGAAAAACATACATAAAATTGTGAATTGGAAAAATATTGATAAAAATTTATATTTGCAAGCAATGGAAAGAAGTCCTATTAATACTTTAGAAATTAAAACTTTAATTGAAAATAATTTAACAGAAGATTTTAGTTTGGAGTGTGTTTTTAAAGGAATCGAAACATCATATTATTATGAAAATAATAACTAAAAATGGTAGAGCATGTTATTTAAAATTATATTAAATAGGAATATATATTTTGATAGTTTGTTTATGATATGAAATATGAGTTTAGTTCCGTAATAATAAATTGGATGTCATGTAATTATAAGAATGATATGTTTTTATTTTATAAACTCATAAATATTTGTTAAAATTGACTTCGATAGCCAATAAATTTATAATTATATATAAGCAAAGGAGATTATATTGTGAAAAAATATTTTATTCTTGGAATAGTGTCATTTTCTTTTATGGTAACCACAGTTTATGCTTTCAATGAAAATTGTAGTAATGTTAATTCTGTAAATCAGTTAACAACATATAATCAAAACTGTCCATATCATAATGAAGATTGTCCATATTATAGTGAAAAGACTAATACAGACCATTGTTCAAACAATGAGAATAGGGGTTGTCAACATAAACATGGCGGTAATCGCAATACTTGCACTAGACATGGTGGATGTTCTCGTTGTAATTGGTAATGATTTTAGATATTAATGTATATTTAGATGAATAAAATAATATTATAAAAGGGATTTGATTTTAAATGTATAGAAAAACAATAGAACTTTTTTTGTTAGATGGTAATCCAAATAACCGAATTATTTGTAATATTTCAAATTGGGATGGAATTGGAATAAAAATTCCTAAAACTATGATTAAAGAAAGTAAAGATCGAGAAGAATTATATCATACAGGTATTTATTTCTTATTTAATAAAAGTGAAAAAACAATTTATATTGGGGAAGCAGAAAATATTTATCAAAGGATTTTGCAACATTTATCGGAAGATGATTGGAATGAAGTCTTAATTTTTATTAAAAAGGGAAATGGATTAAATAAAGCTCATGTAAAATTTTTAGAAAATCGTTTTTATAATATAGCAAAATCAGTAGATCGATATCATTTAAAAAATAGTACAGTACCTACAAAATCTAGTATTACAGAATCTGAAAAAGCAGCGATGGAAGAATTTTCTGATTATATTAAATTAATTACGAATACTTTAGATTATAAACCTTTTGAGGATCTGGTAGAAAATTCTACTAATATTGAAGATTTTTATATAGATTCGATTGGTCTACATGCTAGTGGAAAAATGACAAATGAAGGGTTTGTAGTATTTAAAGGTTCTGAAAGTAATCAAGAATTTAAAAATGCTAGTTCTTTATCCTTAAAAAGAAAATGGCTTCAATTACGCGAAGAAAATATTGTAGATCAAAATGGTTTTTTTACAAAAGATTATTTATTTTCTTCTCCATCTTTAGCTGCTGCTATGGTATTGGGTAGAAATGCCAATGGTTTAACGGAATGGAAGAATCATCAAAAAGAAACTTTAAAATCAATTTTGACCATTACGAATGAATAAAAAATAGTATATTTCACACTATTTTTTTATTTGCATTTTTTCATTAACTTTCATATAATTAAACCATCTTGATAGTATTCGCAATATAAATTTTATGAGAGATTTTTTAGAA
>CAOKLK010000172.1 GCA_948469295.1 uncultured Mycoplasmatota bacterium | reverse complement strand
CCAGTATGTAAAATATCACCATCCAAAGTAACTACACGGTACTTATAATGAATCATTTTACCCAATTGATTCATTGCATCAATATCAGAAACTACCAAAACATTCCCCATTTGATTTTCAATTACATTTTGATATTTAGCATCATATCGAACCAAATCCGAAAGAACTCCTAAAAAACCAGAAAAAGAGGAAGCTAGCTTTAAAGTTTCTGAATCAACACCTCGACTTTTAATAATATTTAAAGGAAAAAAAGTTGCTCGTCCAAGATGATAATCTTTTAAGTAAGTAATAGCATCTTTCGCATGTATTTCATTATCAACCACAATAAAATTAGAGCTTGCTCCAAGAGCAATACTAGTAGCTTCCACATAAGTTTCATCAACTTCAATTAACTTTCCAATAATTCCATGAATTCCTTTTAACTTCGGATGATTCAAAACGCTTTTTACAGCTGAAGGAATCTTAACATCTTGAGAAATATTATTCTCCAAAATATCAATTGCATTCTTCAGATTCATTAAACTTCTTAAAAACTCATTTTTACTTTGAACGATATGAGTTAACTTAACCCGCAAAAGAGAAATTTCTTCTTCTTTAGCTTGTAGCTCTTGTTGAATTCTTTGATCCTCCTGGAAAGCATCTTCAACATCAACTGCTGCTAAATTTCCTTTCTTCTCTAAATCCAACACATCCTCTTTCAAACGCAATAGCTCTTCATTCACTTTTTCTTGATCCACAGAATACTTTTGTCTTTCAATCGTAATATCCTTTTCACTATTCTTCTTTGCCAATTCCTCTGTAATATCAAATAACTTTTGATTTCTAATAGAAAGTTCTTCTTCCAATTTCAAACATTCCAACCGTTTCATTTCCAAACTACTATTATCATGAGTCGTATGACTTTTTAATGCCAATACTTGAGCTTCCAAAGACTCTACTTCATTTTTTAAACTTTGATACTCTTCATTCTTCTTTGTAATATCCATAGCTAAAAAAGAAATCTCCAACTCTTCTAACTCATTTTTTAAAGCTAAATACTTTTTTGCAATTTCACTTTGTTCCTTTAAAGGAAGAACCGTTTTCGAAAGTTCATCAATAATTAAACCAACTTTTTCCAAATTATCTTTTGTCTTTTCTAATTTTCGTAGAGATTCCATTTTCCGTTTTTTATATTTTAAAACACCACTTGCTTCTTCAAAAATAATTCTTCTATCTTCTGGTTTACTATTAACAACTGCTTCAATACTTCCTTGACTAATAATATTAAAAGAATCAATTCCTGCTCCACTATCCAAAAACAAATCCGTAATATCTTTTAAACGGACTTTCGAATGATTCAAATAATATTCATTTTCTCCAGTATGATAAACCACACGTTTAATAGCAATTTCAGAAAAATCACTTTTTAAATAATGATCACTATTATCAAAAGTAAGCGTTACCATTGCTCGTTTTTGTGGTTCCCTAGTCTTACTTCCAGCAAAAATACAATCTGTCATAAGAGAAGTTCCTCTTAAAGATTTCACCGATTGTTCTCCAAGTACCCAACGAACTGCATCAACAATATTACTCTTTCCAGACCCATTTGGTCCAACAATCGCCGTAATATTACTTTTAATTTCTATATCAATTTTATCTGCAAAAGACTTAAATCCTTGAGCTTCAATACTTTTTAATTTCATAAATCACCTAAGGCATTCTTACGAATCGCATCATAAGCAGCTTTCTGCTCAGCTTCCTTTTTACTTTTCCCTAATCCCTTTCCATAAATCATACCATCAATTCGAACTTCCACCAAAAACCGACGATCATGAGCTGGTCCAGATTCTGAAACCATTACATATTCCAAAGACTTTTTATTCGTTTGGACCATTTCTTGTAAAATAGATTTATAATCTGCTAAAAAATGAACTCCTTCCTCTATATAAGGAATGATAATATCATCAATATACTTTTTTGCAACCATAAAACCTTGATCCAAATAAATAGCTCCCAAAACAGCTTCAAATACATCAGCAATAATCGTATCATTCACATTATGGATCTGACCATGTCCAACTAAAATATGAGAAACCATTCCTAATTTCTTGGCATACGTAGCCAAAGCTTTCTCACACACAAAAGATGCTCGAACCTTACTCATATCTCCTTCTTTATAAGATGTTTCTTTATAAAAATACTCACTAATAATCAATTCCAAAACTGCATCTCCTAAAAATTCCAAACGTTCATAATTATCACAATCATGTTCATTAGAATAAGAACTATGGGTAAATGCGGTTTTCAATAATGCTTGATCATGAATCGTAATATTCATTTTTTCTAAAAAGTCCATTTTGAAATATCCTCTTTTCTTTTTTTATTATACAAAAAAAAATCTATAGAAGCAAAAGATATTTTACATTAACCATAATGTGTAGTAAAATGTTCTTGGGTGATTTTATGAGTCATATACTCATATTATTAATTAGAATATACCAAATCATTCCATTTAGCTCCCATCAAATGTGTCGTCATACTCCAACATGTTCCAACTATATGATCACAGCTATAGAAACATATGGATGGAAAAAAGGATTAAATCTCGGAATCAAACGAATCTTAAAATGTCGACCAAATGGAACCTATGGATATGATCCTGTTCCCAAAAAGGAGGATAATTTTTGAAAAAACTAATCTTAATAAGTCTTCTTTGTGGACTTATTGTTATCTCATCAGGGTGTTTTGAAAAAAATAATCTAGACAATGCAACCATATACACAACGGTATATCCCATAGA
>CAOKLK010000171.1 GCA_948469295.1 uncultured Mycoplasmatota bacterium | reverse complement strand
AATTTTGTAATATAGGATTCGCCTAATTTAGGCCAATCAAAACCGATTTTATTTAGATAGTCTATTGTAAAATCAGATCTAATTTTAACGGGTGAAGAATATATCAAAAATCGATTTTCGTCAAAATCATTAATCAATCCAGATAACATATTTCTACTATTTGGTTTTTCTAAGATATGATCAATTGCTTTCAAGAAAGTTTCTTGAGAAACAATACGAATTGGATTATAATACTTATTTAAAATTGTAATAAAATAATCAATGTCTATATTCTTGTGATTTAATAAATGGAATATACGATTTATTTCACAAGGATATTGCACAATTATCAACAGGAGTTAATTCTAAGTAACCATCTAATAAGTAGTCGGGAATATATCCTATTTGGTAAAAAGAAAGTAATCGATTAATATAATTATTTTCTTTTACATTAGGTTGAAACATCCCATCTAAAACACGATTCATCAAATTTCCTACTCTTATGATATAACCATCCAGACCATTTAAAATGCCGTTTAAAACAAGCTTTTCAGCCTCAAATTTGCTACGAATATAAACGTTATCCAAGGATTGACCCATATAAAAATTGTTTTCATGAAACTCAACATCATGGTCAAAATCCTGTTGAATGTAAGAATCATCAATAAAAGAATTTCCAGAAACGCTTAAAGTAGAAATCTGGTAAAAACGCTTATGGTATTTTATACAAAATTCAATTAAATTTTGAGGACCATCAATATTAATTTTCTTGTAATCACCATAATTTCCATAGTGACTTACTTTAGCGGCACTATTAATTACAACATCTACATTGCAAATTAAGTCCTGTAAAATTTCTTCATCCAAACCAAGATTAGTAGTACTAATATCAGATAAAATCGGAATGATTCGATTACCAACCAAGGAATCATATTGATCATCAAAATAATAATGTAACTTATTTAGTAATTTTTGTTCAATAGTTAATCCTGGTTCTGGTCGGATTAAACAATACGCAATACCATTTTCATTTGTAAGAAAACTATGTAAAATATGAGCACCTAAAAAGCCAGTAACTCCCGTTAATAATAAATTACCAAAAGAAGTATAGGTAAGCATTTTAGGTAAATTAACAGTATTTTGCAAAATAGGATCGAATTTTGCCAGTTCATTAGAGTCAATTTTTGAAATTGATTTCTTTGAATTAGAGGAGATATGGTTTGCTAACTCATTAACAGTAGGAAACATAAAAATATCAGAATAACTGATATTAATATGTAATTTTAATAATTCTAACTGTAGAGACATAGCAACTAATGAATCACCACCAATATCAAAGAAATTATCATGAATGCCAATAGGAGATATAGCCAATAAATTTTCAAAAATTTGTATTAATTCCATTTCTAACTTATTTGTCGGAGCAACATATTTTTTATTTGAATTCATTTCTTGGTTTGGAATTGGTAAAGATTTCTTATCAATTTTACCGTTTGGTAAGTAAGGAAATTTATCCAATACAACAAAATAAGTAGGAATCATATATTTTGGAATATGCTTGCTTAAATATATTTTTAAATCATTTATGGAAATTCGATTACAAACCGTCAAATAGGCAATCAAAAATAGTCTACCATTACTATCGGTATGAGAAGAGAGGATAACATTAGTAATATCTAAATACTGTAATATCCACTTCTGAATTTCGCCAAGTTCAATTCGCAAACCTCTAATTTTAACTTGATGATCAATTCTTCCAATATAATCCAATTCACCATTTGGCAACCATTTTACCAAATCCCCAGTTTTATACATTCTAAAATTGTGGCGAAAACTATCTAACATAAAAACCTCATCTGTAAGAGCAGGTTGGTTTAAATATCCTTTTCCAACACCTTCACCAGAAATATATAATTCACCAGGAATACCAATAGGACATAAATTTTTATCCTGATCCAAAACATATACATAAGTATTTGACAATGGTTTTCCTATTGTAATTTTTTTATAAGAAGAAACATCGGTGAAACTAGAGAAAACAGTTGTTTCGCTAGGTCCATATCCATTATAAATAATAATATTTCCTAAAGTTTGTATTTTATTTTTTAATTCTATAGGTAAAGCTTCTCCAGCAAGAGTAACATATTGTAAATTTGATAAATGAGGCATATATTCTTTATTATTCATTAAAACATCCATTCTAGAAGGGGTCATTTGGATAGCTTTTACATCATGTTTAGCAATCAAAGCATCAAGTAAAGTTGGGTTCGTTTGTTCTTGTTCATTTGCAATAATTACTTTTAAACCTTTTTGTAGAGATATTATAGTCTCAAAAAGAAAAATATCAAAACTAATTGTCGTAATAGATGCAATTGCCAGGTTTATATATGGCTTATTTAAATATGCTACTGTATTATTTAAATGACAAGTCAAATTCATTAAAGATTGATGCTTTAAAACGACTCCTTTTGGTTTACCAGTAGAACCAGAAGTATAAATAATATAAGAAGAATCTTCAGGAGCAATCGAAAGATTTAGATTATGATTAGGATACTCACTTGTAGTAGGAAGTGAGAGATCAATATTAAAAATATGCTTAAAATTAACATCTTTTATTTTTTTTATTTTTAATAATAAAGTAGCATTTGAATGTTCCAACATATATTCAATTCTTTCACTTGGAAAGCTTGGATCAATTGGAATATAACAAGCTCCAGCTTTTAAGACACCCAGAAATCCTATCATAATTTCTAAAGAGCGAGGAAGCATAATTCCTACAATAGAATTAGAAACCACACCATGTTCAATTAAAAAGTGAGCTAAT
>CAOKLK010000170.1 GCA_948469295.1 uncultured Mycoplasmatota bacterium | reverse complement strand
GTTAGATATTAGTATTTCATTACCAGAATGGGTTCATGTATTAAATAATGAACATTATGTAAAAAAAGAGTACATAGAAAAAATAAAATCTTCTACATTAGAAGTACGCAAACTAAAAGATGTTGATAATATTCTTCACTATTTCAAAGATAGTTCTTATATTAGTAAAGCTTATATAAATACAGTAGATACGGCAACTGGAGTTGTAAATATTAACTTAGATAGTACAGAGGAATTATACAATACTGTTTTAAATGAAATGATGGGCGAAACAGTAAATACAAAGGCAGGTATGTTAAAAATATTTAGTTCTTACAAAGAATCAAAAGAAGAAACAGAAATGATTAAGATAGCACTTCGCTCTGCCAAACAAACAGGGTATGGAATTGTTTATCCTTCCTTAAAAGATATGCAACTTGATACGCCAGAAATTATTAAACAGGGGTCACGTTTTGGTGTTAAACTAAAAGCAACAGGGTCTTCTTATCACATTATTAAAGCTGATGTTGTATCAACATTTGAACCAATTATAGGAAGTGAAATTCAAAGTAAAGAACTTATTGATTACATCATGAAAGATTATGATACTGATGCTGATGCTATTTGGAAAAGTGAGATTTTTGGAAGAAGTTTAGATGTTATTGTAAAAGAAGGAATTCAAGCAAAACTATCTATTATGCCAGAAAATACTCGTTATAAATTAAGTCAAACAGTGACAAAGATTGTCAATAAAGGGTCAAGTAATTTAATTGCAATTGTTCTTTAGAGTAAAAATTAAGGTTTTTTGCTCTTTTTTCTTGACTAAATAAGCGTTTATTTGCTAACCTTAGTATGTAAGGGTAATCCCTTATAAAACGTATTAGGAATGGGAGGTCGACGTAAATGTCAAAAACTGAATTAATTGAATTTATTGCTGATAGAGCTGAAATGTCAAAAGCTGAAGCTGGACGTGCTTTAGATGCTGTATTAGAAGGAATTACTGAAGGTCTTAAAAAAGATAAAGAAGTAACTTTAGTTGGTTTTGGTAAATTTAGTGCTAAAACTCGTGCTGCACGTGATGGAATTAATCCTTCAACAAAAGAACCAATTAAAATCCCAGCTAAAACTGTTGCTACATTTAAAGCTGGAAGTAAACTTAAAGATGCTATTAAATAATTAAGTTTTCTTGTAACTACCAAAATTGGTAGTTTTTTTTGGAATTTTGTAAAGTTTTATTATTTTTTGTATTTTTTTAACATTAAAATTGATATACTTAAATGGAAGTAGGGATGTGAGTATTTGTGAAACAACGAATTATTAGTGCAATTTTTATGATTTTAATTACATTACCAATTGTTATTTCTGGAGGACAAACTTTTGCTATTGTTATTGGTCTTTTAGGCATTTTTGCTTTGAAGGAATTGTTAGATTTAAAAAAAACGCAAAAGAAAATCCCAACTATTATGACTTGTATTTTTTATTTTAGTTTGTTGTTTATTATTTATTTGTGTCCATTTGATTTTGCTTCTTCAGGTGTATCATATTCCTTATTTAGTCTTTTGATTATTTTGTTTTTATTTCCTACTTTATTTTCTAATCAAAAGGATTCTTATGATACTACGACAGCATTTTATTTTTTTAGTGTTACTTTATTTTTAGGACTTGCTTGTCATAGTCTGATTATGGTTCGTTTTCAAGATTTGAGTTCTTTTTTATATTTGGTTTTTGTGGCACTTCTTACGGATACGTTTGCTTATTTTATTGGATCTTTTATTGGTTGTCATCCGCTGGCACCAGTGATCAGTCCTAAAAAAACTTGGGAAGGGAGTATTTTTGGAACAATTTGTGCTACAATAAGTTGTAGTGCTTATTATATGGCAATTCATCCATCTATGAATTTATGGTATGTTGTGTTTTTTACGTTATTGTTATCTATTGTAAGTCAATTTGGAGATTTGTTTTTTAGTAAGATTAAACGGGAGTATCGGGTGAAGGATTATTCTAATTT
Source organism: uncultured Mycoplasmatota bacterium (assembly GCA_948469295.1). GTDB lineage: Bacteria > Bacillota_I > Bacilli_A > RF39 > UBA660 > MGBC162267. The sequence continues at coordinate 834 of CAOKLK010000170.1, read as the reverse complement.
GATTCCTGGACATGGTGGAATCTTGGATCGTTTTGATAGTTTAATTTTTGTAGCACTGGTTTATTTATTTTTTATTTAGATTGGGAGGAATATATATATGTGGTTTGTTACTCTTTTATTGTTAATTTTTATTTTAGGAATTATTATTTTGGTTCATGAATTTGGACATTTTATCACTGCTAAGAAATCTGGCGTTTTTATTTATGAATTTTCTATTGGAATGGGTCCGATTGTTCATAAACATAAAGGGCGTGATGGAATTTATTATAATATTCGAGCTTTTCCAATTGGTGGTTTTGTTTCTATGGCGGGAGAGGTTTATGAGGATGATGGAAAGATTCCAGCTGAGAAGTTTTTGTGTAATAAACCTTGGTATCAACGTTTGATGATTTTAGGTGCTGGAGTATTTAATAATTTTGTTTTGGCTATTGTTTTTCTTTTTGTTATTGCTATGATTTGGGGACCGACTCCCATAGCACCAATTATTGGAGAAGTACAAGAAGGTTCTGCTAGTTTTGAAGCTGGATTACAAGGAAATGATAGAATTTTATCAGTAAATGGACGGAAAGTTTCTTCTTGGGATGTTGCACAATTGTATTTATATTATAAAAATGAAAGTGGAGTATATGATTTTAAGATTTTACGTGATGGAGAAGAAAAGAATATATCCATTCAACCAAAAACAGTAACGGAAGGAGAAGAGGAACGTAAGGTATTTGGTTTTAGTATTCAAGCAAATAAGGATCGTGGTGTTTTAGCAAGTATTTTCTATGCGTTTCAAAAGTTTGGCACGATTATTCATAGTATGCTAGTGACATTAGGAGGGTTGTTTAC
>CAOKLK010000169.1 GCA_948469295.1 uncultured Mycoplasmatota bacterium | reverse complement strand
CGTTTAGTAGCATGTTTTCCATTGCAAAATCCTAAAAAAAATCCCATCAAAATAATATAAATATAGCAAAGAACATGACTAACTTTCATCGAAAATAAATTAAAATAATTAAAAATACTACAGAAAAGTGCTAAAAAAATCATGAAACCAAAAAAGAGGATCCAACTTTTTAAAATAATTTCCATTTTTTTCATAAAACATCAATTCCTTTTAATTTATCTTATGAAAGTGATTAAAATTTTATTCTTTCGAACATAATAAAAACAGGTGATCAAAATGAATGAAATAATTAAAATAATGCTTCGAACAACATTTTTCTATTTTTTTATCGTTTTACTTTATCGAATTATGGGAAAACGAGAAATTGGTCAATTAGGAATTATTGATTTAATTGTATCAATATTAATTGCCGAATTAGTTGCTATTAGCATCGAAAATATGAATGATTCCATCTGGATTACAATAACTCCTTTGTGTCTTTTAGTCTTTTTAGAATTACTTCTAGCCTTTATTAGTATCAAATCCCGCACCTTCCGTACCTTTTTCGGAGGAAAATCATCTCTAATTATATGCAATGGCAAAGTCAATTACCAAGAAATGGTCAAACAAAGATATTCCATGGACGACTTACTTTTAAGTCTGCGGCAAAAATCAATCAAAAACATTGAAGATGTAGAATATGCCTTTTTAGAACCTAACGGAAAATTATCTATTTTTAAATACAACTTCTTTCGAATCAAATCAGATTATCCAATGCCTCTTATTGTAGATGGAGAACTTCAAAAAAAAGCTTTAGAACATATTCGTAAAAGTAAATATTGGTTAGTAAAAGAACTTTCCAAAAAAAGTTTAAACATTGAAGATGTATTTTATGCTTTCTACAAAGGGCAAAAAATATTTTTAATTCGAAAAAACGAACGATAATCATATTTTGGAAGCAAAAATCAAAAAAATGTCTGCAAAATTAAAAAGAAATCCTTTTTAATTTTTTTCTAGAATGCTATAATAAAACATATGATGTAAAAAAGGAGTTTGAAACATGTGGAAATTAAAAAAAAGAAATCTTACCAAAGTTAGAATTGGAATTTTCTTTAGCATAATTTGTAGTTTGTTAGCAATTTTTCTTTGTGTTGTTTTTTTAATGAATCATCTATTACAAATTCAAATTCCAGAACGACTAAGATATATCAAAGATTACCAAGATTTTACGATTACAATTGATAAAGTCTCAGATTGTACCAACCAAATCTATAATTTATTCCAATTAGAAAATGAAATATATAATGGATTATGTATCAAAAATGTTAATGTAAATTATGGAAGTGTCAAAGCACCACTAGAATTAGTTTTAAAAGAAAAATATATCACTTGGAAAGATATTCAAAAAAAATTAAGCAACATCTCGAAAGAAAATAGCAAAACCAGTCACTATGAATATCGAAGAAGTGAAGAAGAAAATGGCAATTATCGTGTAACTGTAGCACCAAAAGAATATCAAAACACAACCATCAACGAAATTACATTTGAAGAATTTAAAGAAGAAGAAAAAGAAGAACCAAAAGATATTACCATGTCGGGAGAATTAGAAATAAATTAAGAAAAAACAAATTTCTTAATTTTTTTAATGTTTAATAGAACTACAAAAAAGATATTAATGATTTCTGCATAAATCAAACTATAAATACCAATATGACAGAAAGATAAAATTACCAAAACACTAAGTTTGATCACTTCCCCCACAAACGTAATTTTCATCGTTTCTTTTGCTTTTCCAAGAGCTTGCAACACACTCATTAAAGGTGCTTCCAAATAAAATAAAATAAAGAATGGTGCAAGAATTTTCAAATAATCAGCACCCAAGCTAGTGTTATATATAATAGATAAAAGTGGGGTTCCATAAAACGAGAAAATCAAAGAGAAAAAAATTCCAATGGCCAAACAGAAAAAAATGGCTTGCCAAAAGCGACGTTTAATCATTTCATAATTTCTACTTCCTTGATATTTACTAATTTCTGGAATCAAAGAAGAACAAACTGCTCCCACAAAAAAACTTGGCATCGTAAGAAGGGCAATAGTATATGCATTATAAGCTCCATATTCTCTTAAAATATATTCATTCGAATATCCACAGAACAATAAAATATTAGTAAGAAGAATAGGTTCGAAAAAAAATCCAATATTTCCAATAAAACGGGAAGATACGGTTGGAAGAGAAATTGAAAAAACTTCTCGTATCGTATGGCGATCAGGAGTAAAATCACTTTTACAAATCGTAAAATGTTTTGGTGCAAACACAAAAAAAGTACAAATACTTACAAGTTCGGTAACAACATTAAATAAAATAAGACCCATCACTGCTAGAAAAACAGACCGCTTCATCAAAATAGGTAATAAAAATAACAACAATAAAATCCGAACCAATTGTTCCAAAATATTGGAAACCGTATTTGGAATCATTCGCTGCCTTCCAAAAAAATAACCTTTTAAAATAGAAGAAATACTAATAAAAGGTAATGTCATCGTCATAGCAATCAACAAATAATAACACGACTCATTTTGCAGAAGTGTTGATGCAATAAAACGACTCGAAAATAACATAATAGAAATTAACAAAATATTTAACAACACAATAATAAAAGTTGCCGAAAACAAAATTTTACTACTTTTATATTTTTGCTCTGCGACCATTTTACTAATCGCAATCGGAAGGCTTAAAGAAGCAATTGTAATAAGAAGACTATAAGTTGGCATTACGATAGAATACAAACTAACTCCTTCTTCTCCAATAATTCTTGTATAAATAATTTTAATAAAAAAACCTA
>CAOKLK010000168.1 GCA_948469295.1 uncultured Mycoplasmatota bacterium | reverse complement strand
TCCCGTTCCGAAAGAAAATGACTAGAAATAATTGGACCCAAATTAATATCATAAACAATTTGTGTCAACTCTTCAAAAAGATTTTGAAATTTAGCATCTAAATGAATCTTATTTTGAAAATAATTCCAAAGAGAATTTAAAATTTTAAGACCATCTAAACTTCTTTCATTAATTTGTTCTAAACTATGACAAATTCCTCTTTGATTATCTCGATAATAATAATAAGCCGCTTGACGCTTTTTAGGTTCCAAAATCAATTTATTTTTAGCATCAAAAGAAACTCGAATGGTAAAATCAATGTCTTCCCAAATACAGTTTTCTAAAAATTGAATTTGAATCGCCTCTCGTTTATAAAGTTTTCCCCAAACAGGTTTATGATGTGTATAAATCAAGCCAGGTTTCTCTTCGTAATCAATAAAAGAAAATTGATAATTTGTTAGAGATGGGAGAGTATTGGGAAGATTCTGGTCAGAACGTAAACAAAAAGAATCACCAGTGATTATCGGAACTTGATAATTTTCATATAAGGAATAAAAATCTTCCAACATATTATGGGCAATGATATCATCACTATCAACAAAAACAATGAAATCTCCTTGAGCAATAGAAAGTCCCATATTACGTGCAGCACCAGGTCCCCAATTTTCTGTCATCAATTGAAAAAATTGAAAATTTTGATGCATTCTTCCAAATTGATTTAAAATACTATAAGTACAATCTGTTGAATGATCATCAATACAAATAATTTCAAAATTAGCATAAGTTTGCTTTAAAATACTTTGTATACAAGGAGCAATATATTTTGAAGAATTATGACAAGGAATAATAATGCTAATAAGTGGTTTCAAAAAAACATCGCCTCTTTTCAAACAGAACATATTATATAATTTTTCTAGTTAAAAAAAAAGACATTTATGATATAATCAAAAACAAGGAGAATATTTATGAATCATAAAGATACCTTTCGTTGCTTTGTAAGTGCATATTTAGGAATACAAGAATTAGAGGAATATAGCTTAAAAGAATATATATTACAAGATATTGAACATGCATTGAAAAAAATGATCCAACTTCCTGTGAAAGAAAAAATTGACTACGAAAAAGAAATTGAACAAATAAAACAAGATCAAAATTTCAAAACAAATTTGCAAGATTGTTTAATAGTTTTACCAAGAATCAATGCTCCAATGGAAGTAGTCTTTTTAGTGAAAGAAAAATTACAAAAAATAAAAGAAGAGAATGAATAATGTTTCTTCCCAATCATTAATATTTATGATAAAATAAAAATAAGCGAGGGATTACAAAATGAAAGAAGAAAAAGAAAAAACTACAAAAAAAACCGCCACAAAAAAAACTGGTGCCAAAACAGGAAACATAGCCAAAAATAAAACCACAACAGCCAAAACCAAAAGTGCAGCAACAAAAAAAGCAAATAGCACTTCAACTACAAAAAAAACAACAAGTAAAAAAGCAACCACTCCAGCAACTAAAAAAACTACGACACCAAAAAAAGTAGAAACTAAAAAGACAACCGAAAAAAAAGTTGCCAAAACTCCTAAAGAAGTTAAAAAAATAGAACCGACACCAAAAAAGGAGTTAGAAGAAATAAAGAATGAAAAATTTATTATAACAGAAGAAGTGTTAGATGAAGTAGATCTTTCATTTGTTGAATTAGAAAAAGAAGAAAACCCAAAAGAAAATGAAATTGTACCAGAAATCATCAAAGAAAATCCAAAAAAAGAAATACCAAAAACCAATTATATTGTAGTTGCCATCATTATAATCTGGGTGATAATCATTTCCTTTATGGGTTATAACTTATATGGAAAACATCAAAAACAATTATATGAAGAAGGATACTTCAATCGCGGAACGATAGATATTCAAAAAACAACCTTAAAAGAACTTCGGGATAAAATAAATGAAGAATCCTTGGCAAATATTTTTATTTTATTTAATTATCATGGCAGTGAAGAACAATACAAATTAGAAAAAGATATGGCAGATTTAATAAAAGAATATCGCTTACAAAAGAATTTCTATTATGTTGATTTAAACAATGAAAAACCAGAAGAAAATTGTGATGCTGTTTGTATGATCAACAAAGAATTAGGAACCAACTTAGTAACAAACGCCACTTCTGTAGTTTATGTAAGAAATAAAAAGGTATTAGATGTAGCTCAAAGAGAAGATAAAAAACTACTAGAAGCAGCAGATTTTGCTAAAATATTAGATATTTACGAATTTGAAAAATAAGGATCTCCTTATTTTTTTAAAATGAAAGGACAAGAAAAATGTTAAATATAGTTTTATTTGAACCAGAAATTCCTGGAAACACTGGAAATATTATGAGAACTTGTGTAGCAACTCATACCAAATTACACTTAATTAAACCTCTCGGATTTTCCCTTGATGAAAAAAGTATCAAACGTAGTGGAGTAAACTATATCAAAGATTGTGAATATACAGTTTATGAAAACATAGAAGATTTCTTCTCAAAAAATCAAGGAACTTATTATTTTTTAACACGTTATGGGCACAAACCTCATACATCATTTGATTATTCTAATGTCGAAGAAAATATCTACTTTATTTTTGGAAAAGAAAGTACTGGAATTCCAAGAGCAATTTTAAAACCTCATTTAGATCATTGTTTAAGACTTCCAATGACTGACAAAGTAAGAGCATTAAATCTTTCCAATACCGTAGCAATAATGATCTACGAAGCCTTAAGACAACAAGACTATTTAGATTTACTAAAAGATAAAGCACACAAAAGCAAAACCTTTATTGAAGAATTCGAGTAACTAGCAAATAAATATGATCTAAAATCATAAGAA
>CAOKLK010000167.1 GCA_948469295.1 uncultured Mycoplasmatota bacterium | reverse complement strand
AAAATGAAAAACCGATTCCATCATTCCATCACCTTAATTCTTTTCATTCATAGTCTTATCTGCACCATATTTGATAAAAGATTCAATTATATCAAAATACGTAGAATACATAGATTCTAAAAAATGACTTTCTTCTTTCGAAAAACGACCTAAAACATAAGAAATAGTATCTAATTTTCGATCATGACCTACTCCAATTTTTAAACGACAAAACGCCTCACTATTTAAAGAAGAAATTATTGATTTAATTCCATTATGACCTCCAGATGAACTATTCTTTTTTAACTTATATTTTCCAAATACTAAATCTAAATCATCTTGAATAATTAAAATATCTTCAATAGCAATATCATAAAAATCAACAATTTTTCGAACAGAATTTCCAGATAAATTCATATATGTAAGAGGTTTTAAAAAAATTACCTTTTCTCCAAACATAGTTTCCATTCGATACATTCCATCAAATTTTTTTTTCCAATCATTCTGATTTAAATAATGATCTAAAATCATAAAACCTATATTATGTCTTGTATTTTCATATTCTTTTCCAGGATTTCCTAATCCAACAATCAATTTCAAATTAATCACTTCCTTCAAAAATACCTTGATAAGTAGATAATTCATTTAAATAAATAGGTTTATGAATTTTTAAACCTAAATTACCACGCTTAATAGCACGAAATAAAACTAAAAATGATTTCTCATTTCTTTTAGGATACACCAAATATAAATCTTTTACACGTAATTTATTTTGTTCCAATAAAAATAAAATTTCTTGTAAACGTTCTGAAATATGAACCATATAAAAATTTCCTTTATCTTTTAAATATGTAGATGCACAAATGATAATATCTTCTAATGTAATTTCAATTTCATGTCTTGCAATTTGCTTCAATTCACCAGAATTTATAAAATTTGGATCATGAAACTTAAAATACGGCGGATTACAAGTAATGATATCAAATTTATTTCCCGGGAAATATTTATTAAGATTTTTTACATTGTCATGAATTAAATTTATTTGATCTTTTCTATTATTATAAGTAATTGATTCAAAAGCCAAATCATAAATCAATTTTTGAATTTCAACACCATAAATTGAAATATTAGTTTTAGTAGATAAAATTAAAGGAACTACAGCATTCCCAGTACATAAATCTAAAATAAGTTGATCTTTTTTATGAAGCTGAACACTTTCGGCAAGTAAGATAGAATCTAAAGAAAATTTAAACCCTTCATCATATTGATAAATCTTCATATTTGGATAATCATATAAATCATTTAATATTTTTTTCATCCAAAATAACTTCCTTGTATTCTCCATTAACAAATACTTTATACCGTCGATTCAAAATATCTATACTAGCTACAACGCCTTCCATTTTATCAACAGTTACTTTTTGTCCAACAACAGGCATACCTTTATTACATCTACTGTATTCTTCATCTTCATAAGCTAAACAACACATAAGCCTCCCACAAGAACCATTGATTTTTGAAGGATTTAAAGCTAAATTCTGATTTTTTGCCATATTCATAGAAACAGAATCTAACCGATTTAAAAAACTAGAACAACATAAAATTTTTCCACAAGAACCAAGTCCACCTATACTAGAAGCCTTGTCTCTTGCTCCGACCTGACGTAACTCGATTCTAGTACGATAAATAGATGCTAATTTTTTAGCAAGTTCTCTGAAATCTACCCGTTCGTCAGCAAAAAAATTTAAGATCAATTGTTTTCGATCAAATGTAAATTCAGAATCTAAGAAATTCATATTTAACTTTAATTCTTTCGCAAATTTTCTAGCATGATCTAAAGCTCTTTTACTATCTTTTAAATTCGTTAAATACTGTTCATAATCTTTTTTCGTACTTATCCGAAGAATTGGTTTAATATTTTCTTTAAATTCTTTTACTTCTTCTTTGGATAATTTACTAATTACCTTACCAAATTGTAATCCTTTTTCAGTTTCTACAATAACTGTCACATTTAATGAAATTTTTAACTTTTGTGCATTAAAATAATATATTTTTCCCTTATCTCGAAATATTACACCATAAATATTCATTATTAAGACCTCGTTTCCAAAATAAAGCGATCCAATAAAAGATTAATATTGACATTATATCCTAATTCTTTTTCTAATTCACTAACTATTTGTAATTGCTTTATAAAATAAGAAGATTCTTTTTTTAATAAAAATTGAAGTTCAGCATACTTTGCTTCCAAATCTTCTAAATGCAAAGAAGATTTATATAAAGAATAATATATAGTAAAAAAATGTTGAAAAATTTGTTGAAAGTCTTCTTTTTTTAAATCATGATCCAATATAAAACTTCGATTATATATTAAAGTAAAATCATTTGTTAGATGAACATTTTTTAAATATTCTACTGCTAATTTTTGTAAATCCTCATTTATATTATCTTCTAATTGATAAAAATTAGAAATAATTTGACATCTACTTTTTATAGTATCAATAATATTTTCTTTATTATTTGTAATAAAAAAACCTAATATTCCAGATTCCGGTTCTTCTAAAAATTTCAAAATTGTATTTGCAGAAGAATTATTTAATTTCTCAGCATACATTATAACATACATATTAAATTTTGAATAAATGGGCTTAGTACTAAAGTATTTTTTTAATTCCAAAATTTGCTCTTTTTTTACAGTCATTCCATCAGGTTTCACTATAACCAAACTCGGAAGTTGATTTGTTTGAATTAAATGACATAAGTTACATTTATTACAATTTGGTTCAAAACTATTTTCACAATTAATTTCTGAAATCACTTCTTTCAGATCGTTTAAACATTTTTCTTGATCATTCGTTTCAATCAAAA
>CAOKLK010000166.1 GCA_948469295.1 uncultured Mycoplasmatota bacterium | reverse complement strand
AATCCAGCTAGTGGAAGAAATGATAAATTTCATTCAAATTTTATAGGAACATTAACTAATCCAAGTGATGGAAATAATCCAAATAAAACTAGTTGGACTGGAGCAGATGGAGGAATCCCATATCCAGAAAATAAATATTATGATACCTATACATATAGTACTTTAAGTATAGATAGTAGTCGAAGAATATTAGGAGATGCAACAGGAGAAATGGGACCTTTTTCTAAAGAAACTTATGGAGTTTCTGTTCGTCAGATCCATTCTTGGTACAAAGATGAAGGATTATTTATTTTTTCTGATTTGCCTTGGTTTCTTCGAGGCGGGAATCTTTTTGTTGGAATGGGTACTGGTGTTTTTTCCTTTTCATCCACTTTTGGTCGAGCAGTGGATGATATTGGTTATCGAATTGTTTTCAGTTTATAATAAAAACTCTCTTTTTAAGAGAGCTTTTCTATATGTCATTTTCATATGTCATTTTGTCATTAAATTCTAAATAAATACTAGGAATAAATTGATGTTCTAATACTTCAACCTCTCCTTCATCCGCTTTTTTTAATTCTTCATTATTTACTAAAAAATATTTATGTTGAAGATAATCTTGACCATCATTACTTACAGGATCATCCCATGTGAGGTCTAGATGAAGCCATTCATTATTTAAATATACGGCATTCCAAACATGACCTTCTACTTCTTCGGTAGAAGGAGTGGTTGCTATTTTATAATTGGGAATGTTTAATTGACTTAAAAATATTGCCATTACATCAGTGTATCCATTACAAGTAGCATATCCTTCCATGAGAGGACCATAAGCAATATATGAGTTATAAATGGAATCTCCACGTTCGTTTCTGATTACATCATATTTTGTTGTATTGATAATATAATCGTGAAAAATTTTGATTTTGTCATAAATTTCTAATTCTTCTGAAATGTTTTCTTCGATAATTTGTTTTATTTTATCATTGATTTCTTGTTTTTGTTTGTCAGTATATAAATATTCTACTTCAATCGTAATTTCTCCAGCTTCTGTTAAACTAGTTTTAATGTTTGAAAAACTAGAATATGGATGGACAAAGTTATTTATGTGAGTTAGAAGGTTTTGATCTTTGCTTATATTTTTCATATCTTCTAAACAATCTTTGTATTCTTTTGGGCAATAAAATGTAAAATTATTCCATCCAGAATTGACGATGGTATAGAAAATATTTTTTAAATCTCCTTGGCTTAAAGGGGTAAAGGATTCTGTGTTACTTACAAATAAGAAATTATCATTTTTTTTATAAGAACTGTTTGGTTCTAATGGAGTAATTTCTAATGGTTCAATGATATTTTTTAGATAATTGGAAATAGGGTTCATTTCTATTACTAAAAAGATCAGAAATAAACAGCAAAAGATTGTAATTATATTGTTTTTTATCCATCTCAAAAATACCAACTACTTTCTAATTTATTTTAACATCAAAAAATGAAGTAATCAAACATTACTTCATATCTTTTATTTTTTGTGATAGTCTACTTTTTTGACGACTGGCAGTATTTTCTTTCATAAACCCTTTACTTAGAGCTTGATCAATATATTTTTGAGTATCTCTAAATAATGATGTGGCTTTTTCTTTATCGTTTGCAGCAATTGCTTTATCACAGTCTTTGATTAAATTTTTAACACGAGCTTTTAGTTCATGGTTATTTTCTGTTTTTTTAGCAATTACTTTAATTGCTTTTTTTGAACTTTTAATGTTAGCCATAAAAATCTCCCTTCTAGACCTAATTCATGTACCATTTTAACAGAATTATATGTTTATTGCAATGAAAAAATGATTATTTTCTGTTTCAAAAGTTACTCAGGATTTGTGAATGATATTTTTTTCTTTGGGTAAATTAATAATGGTGATAAGTATGGAGAAGCAATATTTATTTTTAGATGCTGCAAAGAGTTTTAAAAAATCTAAAATTTTAGTGGGAAAAAAGAGAAAGGGAGAACAAATTGTCTATCATTATCATGTTTTAGAACGTGATAAAGAACACGTAAAAAAGGAAGCTGGAGATTATTTTATGATCTCTTTTACGGATAGTATTTTGGAAAAGCAACCTTTATTTATAGAAAAAGAATTTCAACGAATTATACGAACTTTTTTAAGAAAATATCATAAGGATCATCCGATTTTAGTGATTGGACTTGGAAATTCTTCTTTAAATTGTGATGCGTTTGGAAGTATGGTGACTAGAAATATGATTGCTACGAATCATTACCATGATTTTTTAACGATACCTAAAGTGGCTTTGTTTAATCCTGATGTTATTAGTAAAACGGGAATTTCTTCTTTTAAATTAGTGCAGATGGTTGTGAAAGATTTGAAACCAGATTTGATTATTTTTTTAGATTCTCTTGTTACTAGAGAATATGCTTCCTTAAACCGTGTGATTGAAATTAGCGATGCAGGTATTATTCCCGGCGGTGCTTTAAAAACGAATAAAGAAATTAATCAAAATACATTTCATATTCCTATTTTGAGTATTGGAATTCCATTTTTGTATCAATCGGAGGAAGGAATTCTTGGGAGTGCTTTTTTAGATTTAGAACTTTCTAAGTTATCACAAATGATTGCAGAATCTTTAAATCAAGTAATTTTATTTTAATTCGACAGATTCTTTCTTTTCTTTTTTATATAATTTAAGAAAAGAAGGGATCGATTTTCATGAAAAAAAGATTTGTAGGGAAAAGAACAAAAAAGAAAAAAATTTCTTCTATTTTATTTTTTTTCGCCTTGGTTCTTTTTTTCTTTTTCTTTAGCTTTCATTTGTCTGTGGAATTTTTAAAAGATCATTTAAAACAGGAACAGGTTTTAGAAATTATGATGCAAAATTCTTT
>CAOKLK010000165.1 GCA_948469295.1 uncultured Mycoplasmatota bacterium | reverse complement strand
CACTAAAAAATAAGTGAAATCTCACTTATTCTTTGTCATGGCTGTAAATAATAACGTTGCTTTACTTTATTAGAAAAAATGTTTTAATTTTCTATTGACTTTCATAAGATATTAATGTTATATTATGAGTGATTTTAATTTGGGTTTTACTTCGGTGAAACCTAATTAAATAGAATTTTTGATACACCAGGGTGTGTGTTAATTGAGAGGAGGATATTATGACTACTATTAATCAACTTGTCAGAAAAGGAAGAGGAAAAAAAACTCGTAAGAGTAAAAGCCCTGTTTTAAATATTGGACTTAATACACTTGAAAGAAAACAAACAGAACAAGATAGTCCACAAAAACGTGGTGTTTGTACTCGTGTTGGAACAAAAACTCCAAAGAAACCAAACTCAGCATTACGTAAGTATGCTCGTGTAAGACTTTCTAATGGAAAAGAAGTGGATTGCTATATTCCAGGAGAAGGACACAACTTACAAGAACATAGTGTTGTTTTAATTCGTGGTGGACGTGTTAAAGACTTGATCGGAGTTCGTTATCATGTAATTCGTGGTACACTTGATACGCAAGGAGTTAACAATAGAGCTCAAGGTCGTAGTAAATATGGTACAAAAAGACCGAAAAAATAATAGATAGGAGGAATTAGTTATGCGTAAGAGAAGGGCTATTAAAAGAGATGTTTTACCAGATCCAGTATATAATTCTAAAGTTGTAACAAAGCTTGTGAATCAAATTATGCTAGATGGTAAAAAAGGAACAGCTCAAAGAATTTTATATGAAGCTTTTGATATTATTAAAGAAAAAACTGGGGAAGAACCAATTGAAGTATATAATAAAGCTTTAGAAAATGTTCGTCCTGCACTAGAGGTTAAATCTCGTCGTGTTGGAGGAAGTAATTATCAAGTACCAATTGAAGTAAATGATGATAGAAGTCAAGCATTGGCACTTCGTTGGATTGTTAATTATGCAAAACTTAGAAATGGTAAGGGAATGGCTATTAATTTAGCAAATGAACTTATGGATGCTGCTAACGGAACAGGTGGAGCAGTAAAAAAACGTGAGGATACTCATAAAATGGCTGAAGCAAATAAAGCATTTGCTCACTATAGATGGTAGGAGGATCATTCTATGGCTAGAGATGTCAGTATTGACAAATTAAGAAACTTTGGTATCATGGCACACATTGATGCTGGAAAAACAACAACAACTGAACGTGTATTATTTCATACTGGTATTACACATAAAATTGGAGAAACTCATGATGGAGAATCTCAAATGGACTGGATGGATCAAGAAAAAGAAAGAGGTATTACCATTACTAGTGCAGCAACTACTGCACATTGGAAAGGATACCGCTTGAATATTATTGATACTCCAGGTCACGTAGATTTTACAATTGAAGTTCAAAGAAGTCTTCGTGTACTTGATGGAGCTGTAGCTTTGATTGATGCACAAGCTGGTGTTGAACCTCAAACGGAAACTGTTTGGAGACAAGCAAATGAATATAAAGTTCCAAGAATGATTTGTGCAAATAAAATGGATAAATTAGGAGCTGATTTCTATTTTAGTTTAGGTACTATTAAAGATAGACTTGGAGCAAATGCAGCTGCTATTCAACTTCCAATTGGTGCGGAAAGTGAATTTAATGGAATTATTGATTTGGTAACTAAAAAAGCTTATCAATATGATGGAAAAGAACAAGAGGAACCAGTTGAAATTGAAATTCCAGCAAATATGACTGATAAGGTAGAAGAATATCGAACTATTTTAATTGAAGCTGTTGCTGATTGTGATGAAGAGTTCATGATGAAGTATTTGGATGGTGGAGAAATTACTGTTGAGGAATTAAAAGCTGCTATCCGTCGTGCGACATTGTCTGTACAATTTTTCCCAGTATTATGTGCAACTGCTTTAGGGAATATTGGTATTAAATTAATGCTTGATGCAGTTATTGATTATTTACCAGCACCTACTGATGTAGAAGCAATTGATTGTACTGATAAAAATGGAGCTGACGTAAAACGGCATCCAAGTGATTCAGAACCATTTACAGCTCTTGCATTTAAAATTATGACTGATCCATTTGTAGGACGTTTGGCATTCTTCCGTGTTTATTCTGGAAAACTTTCAAGTGGAAGTTATGTACTAAATAGTACAAAGGGTGAGAAGGAAAGAATTGGACGTATTTTACAAATGCATGCTAATCAAAGAAAAGAGATTAGTGAAGTGTATGCTGGAGAAATTGCTGCTGCTGTAGGACTTAAAAATACTACAACTGCTGATACTTTGTGTGATGAGAAAAATTCATGCATTATGAAAGGTATGGAATTCCCAGAACCAGTTATTGATATTGCAATTGAACCAAAAAGTAAAAATGATCAAGATAAAATGGCACTTGCTATTGCAAAGCTTGTTGAAGAAGATCCAACTCTTCGTGTGAAGACAGATACAGAAACTGGTCAAACAGTGTTATCTGGTATGGGAGAACTTCATTTAGACATTATTGTTGATCGTATGAAACGTGAATTTAATGTAGAATGTAATAAAGGTAGACCACAAGTTGCTTATCGTGAAACTATTACACAATTGGGTGAATGTGAAGGTAAGTATATTAAACAAAGTGGTGGACGTGGACAATATGGACATGTTTGGATTAAGTTTGAACCAAATCCTGAAAAAGGTTATGAGTTTGTTGATGCTATTGTTGGTGGAGTAGTTCCTCGTGAATATATTCCAGTAACAGATAAAGGACTTCAAGAAGCTATGGCTGGGGGAATTTTGGCTGGCTATCCACTTGTTGATGTAAAAGCTACACTTTATGATGGGTCTTATCATGATGTAGACTCTAGTGAAATGGCATTTAAAATTGCTGCTAGTATGGCTTTAAA
>CAOKLK010000164.1 GCA_948469295.1 uncultured Mycoplasmatota bacterium | reverse complement strand
TTCAGAATATAAAGAAAAATTATTGAATAAATTAATTTTACCTGGTATAGAAATTGATTGTTATGGTAATCATTTCCTTACAATATTTAATAATGAAATCAATCTTGATAGAATTAAAAATTTTATTTCGAATTGTGGTCTAGAAAATAAAGATATTCCTCAATCTGCTGATAGAGTTACCCCATTATTACTATGTGAAAAGGTCTATGAAATGAATGGTATAGTAATTTTGGCCCATGCGGACTCTACAAAAGGATTTTTATATGCTTATTTTAAACAAACTAGAACATGCAATAATGATATGGATTCTGAAACTGAACCAATAATGATTGGAAAAAGTATTGAGAAAGTATTAAATCATAACGCAATGTTAGGAATATCTATAAATGACTATGTTAATATTAAACAATGTCAAAATCTTATGAAACAATGGAATGTTAAAAATAAAAAAATATTAAGATTTTCGGATTCTCACAGTTCAGAAAAACAGTATATAGGATCTGGTAAACCTTTGGGAGAACGTAGTTGTTACATAAAGCTAGGAAATTTATCTTATAATGCTTTATTGAATTCTTTAAGACAAATAAATAATAATGTATCATTTGAATTACCACAAGAAACTAATAAAACCTTTGCGCTTGGGATTGGAGTACAAGGGGGTTTTTTAATAAATAATTTATCAGATAAAGAGTCATTTGCTATATTTCCTTTTTCATCTGATTTAAATTGTTTAATAGGCGCAAGAGGAACAGGAAAATCTACTCTACTAGAAATAATAGATTATATTTATAATTGTGATATTTTTTATGATAGTTTTCAGAAGAGGAAATCATATGAAGATATTTATGAAGAAAATGGAATAGACGAGAATAATAGATTTATCTTAAATCGGTTTGAAAAAAGCATTTTATATTTGAGAAGAGATAAATGTACCTATGCAATTTATATACATCCAGATTCATTAAAGAAAGTAAATATATCTATTTATATTTATGACAGCAATAAAAGTTCATTTATTAAAAAAGTATCTGCAATTAATGTGGATTCAAAAAATATGTTTAAAGTAATTAAATTAAGAGAAGAATTAAAAATAAAAGTATATAAACAAAAAGATTTGCAAGATATGACATCAAATAAAATAGGAATTTTTAGTTTAATTGATAATTTAAACAATGTTACATTTGGATTAGAATATTTAGAAGTCAAAAATAGTATGCGTGTTAAAGCAAATGAGATAAAAGATTATTGCAAAAAAATGGTATATGAAAGAACCAATGATTCTAATGCTGATTATTCAGATAACATTTTAGAAAAAAATTTTAATGAATACTTTGAATTATATGAAAAATATATTAAATACTTTGAATTAAATATTAAAGATATTAATCAGCGATTAGATAAAAAATTGAAACTTGATTATAATATTGGATTATTAAACGGTGATTTAAATGATATATTATATGACTTTGAGAAAAAGTATAATATAATACATGGAAATTCTTATGAGAAATTAATTAAATATAAAAAGGATTTTAGAGTTTTAGTAAATAAAATAATAACTTTATGTCCCAATTTATTATATTTAATATTTACTCATAAAACAGATCAAATATACAATCTTTTAGAAAATAGTTATTTTAAAATATCTAAGGAAACAATTAAAGCAGTAGTCGATATATTTTGGAGATGTTTAGATGAAAATTCTGTAGTTATTTTACCTCTTCCAATAGTTGATTTTAAATTAAATGTTAATTATGGATTTAAAAACTCTGAACATTATGTCGAAAGAAATAAGTTGTCTTTTGGTCAAAAAACTGTGGGAGCTTTATTGTTAATTATGCATGGAGCAGTAAAAGTCGGAGATAATATACCCTTAATTATTGATCAACCAGAAGATGATTTGGATAATTCTTATATTTACCATATGTTAATCAAACAATTTAATGATGTGAAAGCTAATAAACAACTTATTATTGCAACACATAACCCAAATAGTCCAGTATGTGGTGAATCTGAAAATATTTTAGTTTTAGGAAGTAATGGAAAAAATGGATGGTTAGAACACTTTGGAACTATTGATAACCAAGAAGTTGCAAAGGCAGTGTTAAAAATTTTAGAAGGTGACTTTGAGGCATTTAAGAAACGAGCTGAAGTATATGGATTTGAGTTACATAAAAAGATATTTTAGTACGTGTATAAAAATAATCTAATGCATAAATTTGCTATTTTGCATAAAATATAGTATAATTTAGTTAGTTAATTAAAAAGCGATTCATTCGAAGTAATTATTTTAAAATGTTTTTTAGAGAACTTATGGCTGGTGAAAATAAGTAAATTTAAAATAATGAATTACAAATGATGATTTTAAATCGGATAGTATCCGTTATCAATAAGAGGTAATAAACTATTATTACAAATAAAGGTGGTACCACGAGCAATTCGTCCTTTTTGGATGTTTTGCTCGTTTTTTATTTCAAGGAGGTGGTTTGTATGGATAGTGACTATTACTATTATTACTTTGGTGATTGTAATTTAATTAACTATACAAATTATTTAGGAGGAATAAAAAATTATGGAAAAGAAATTATTTGATATTCTCAAAGAAAGAGGATATGTGAAAGATTTAACACACGAAAGTGAAATTATTGATTTAGTTAATGGAGAACCTATGACTTTTTACTTAGGAATTGACCCTACTGCTGATAGTCTTCATATAGGACACTTCTTTGCATTAACTATGTTTAGATGGCTACAAGATTTTGGACATCATGGAATTATATTAATTGGAGGAGCTACTGCTTTAATAGGAGATCCAACAGGTAAAAGTGATATGAGAAAAATGTTATCTAAAGAAGAAGTTGCTCATAATAAAGCAGAAGTAAAAGAATTAGTTAAATGGTTTGTAAAAACTGATGGAAATAATCCTGCGAT
>CAOKLK010000163.1 GCA_948469295.1 uncultured Mycoplasmatota bacterium | reverse complement strand
CTAGACTTCCAACATATATAGTTTTAGAATAATTAAAAACTAGAAAAGTAATACCTTTAATAATAACTCTATGAGGTTCGATATAGTTCAAATTTGTGTGTTCTATATTTTTAATACTACCATTAATGATTGTTGGTTTCGTATTACAAAAATCGCATATAAATTCTATTTTCTTTTTTAGTTCTTCATCAAAATGTAATTCTTTTGTTTTTAATTTAATCATCTAAATCTATCCTTTCTTTCCTTAAATGCAAAAAATCAACTTCTTTTGAAGTTGATACTATATGCTTAAATCTAACAAAAGTTAGAATAGATTGCTCAATGGTGCCGATTGACAGAATTGAACTGACCTCTGATGCTTACCATGCATCTGTACTACCACTGTACTAAATCGGCATCTAAGAAGATCTTAACATAAAAAGTAAAAAATGAAAATGAAAATTTATTGGAAGACATAATTCTTTTTGTTTTTTCATAATTATTTATTGGTGAAGTGTATGGAGTGTAAGGTTAATTTACCATATCCTGTGATTGGTAATATAAAAAAGGATGTAACTTTTGCAAAGCTATTGATGCATAGTTATGCTGGAGATATAAGTGAAGAAACGGCTATTCACCAGTATTCTTATCAAAGTTTTTTGCTTTTTGATAATAATTTGGAATTGTCCAAAATTTTTTCTAGAATTGCAATTGTCGAAATGGAACATTTAAAAATTTTAGGGCACTTGATTAAAAAGTTAGGTGTTTATCCAGTTTTTTTAGATCCAGTAGTAGATTGTTATGAATTCTTTACAACGAAATATGTAAGTTATTCTACAAATGTAAAAGATATGTTGCTTGATAATATAAAAGCTGAGAAAAAAGCTATTTCTAATTATAATTCTTTGATTCAAGTTACGGATAATGAATCTATTAAAAAGATTTTAGGACGAATTGTTTTAGATGAACGTTTGCATTTGCAAATATTTGAAAAATTATTAGATGATTATAGTTAAAGTTCTTTCTTAGGACTTTTTCTTTTGCCTTTTTTCTGTTATAATTTTGAGAAAATAGGAGGGGTATCATGAAGTATGATGTCATTGTGATTGGAGCTGGAAATGGTGGCCTTATGGCAGCTACTATTTTACAAAAACAAGGAAAAAAGGTTCTTTTATTAGAGAAAAAGAATGAAGTAGGAGGATTAGCTACCAGTATTGTTCGTGGAAGATTTGAATTTGATTTGTTGCCTTATGAAATGGAAGGATATGGAGAAGAAGATTATCATGGAGTTGTTTATGATTTATTTTCTGATTTGGGAATTCAAGAGAAAGTTTCTTTTTTGCAAGCTCCTATTTGTTATCATATTGTAACATTGGATTCGAAAGAAGAGTATGTGATGCCTTCTAATATTTCTGATTTTATTACACAAATGGAAGTTTATGCAAAGGGAAGTACAGAATCTGTGACTGCATTTTTTGATTTGGCGGAAGAAACTGTAAAAGCTTTAGAATATTTAAGAAAAGGGAGTGTTGATGATGTTTTTATGGAACGTTTTCCCAATTTTATAGTTGTTTCTACTTATTCTTTAGATGATGTCTTACAATTTTTGAAAATGCCAAAAAAAGCTCAACAAATTTTAAGTGCATATTGGATTCCTTTAGGCAGTCCTTCTTCGATGATATCTTTTGTGTATTATGCTTCATTTTTGTTAACTTTGATCAAATATGGGCCTTGGAAACCTAAAAACGGTAGTTTATCGATTAGTATGGCTTTAGAAGATACTTTTACTTCTTTGGGAGGTACTGTCAAACTTAATGCTTGTGTTACCGAATTTCTTATGGAACAAGATACTATAAAGGGAGTTCTTTTACAGGATGGAACAAAGTATTATGCCGATTATATTATTTCTAATATTTCTCCAAATTTAGTTTATGGAAAATTTCTTCCAAGTGTTGCTCAAAAAAAGAATATGAAAAAGTTAGTAAATTCTAGAACGCTTGGAGGTAGAGGATTTTGTGTTTGTTTAGGTTTGAATCAAAGTCCAAAAGATCTTGGGTTGAATTATTATAATTATTTTGTTTATCATCAATTGGATAGTACGAAAGAATTTAAACATATGGGATATTTATATCATGATACTTGTGTTGGAACAGTTTTGAATATTTTAGATCCTAAATGTTCAGATGAGGGAACTACTATTTTAACTCTTACTTCTTTTTATAGTAATGATGTTTTTTCTAAATCTATCACAGAACAAAATTATCATGATGTTAAAGAAAAGGTTGCAGAACGTTTTATTGATTCTTTTGAAAGAGCAACTGGAGTAAAAATTAAACATGCTATTGAAGAAATAGAGATTGTAACTCCTGTTACTTATGCTCGTTATACTGGACAACCAGATGGTACCATTTATGGGTATATGGCAAAAGGATATGATAATATGTTACCTAGAATTTTTGGCGAAGAGAATGAAAAGTATCTTTCTAATGTTCGATTTTGTGGTAGTTTTTCTTCTTATTTATCTACTTATGGAGCAGGGTATTTTAGTGGATATGATGCTGCTATGAAGACTTTAAAGGATATGAGAAATGTGGAGGAAAGAAAAAATGAAAATTAGTAAGAATAATAAGCAAGATATTAAGAAATTTAAACGATTGGTTGAAGATCGAAATATATGTATTAAGCAAGGTAGTAGTCAACCAATTTCTACTCAATATTCTAGTGAATTGGTAGCAAAGCAGCTTTTTCCTTTATCTTTTCGAGTTCGGGTTCGAGAAATTCTTTTGGAAAATGATATGACGAAAACTTTTGTTATGGAACGAATGGATAAAAAAGAGGATTTTCTTATATTTTTATCCTTGTTGAATCACATGCTCTATAAAAAACAAGAGTATTCCTTTTTGAGGGAATACTCTTGCGATAGGGATTTACTCAAACGCGACCAAACTTGAAGGTACTCCC
>CAOKLK010000162.1 GCA_948469295.1 uncultured Mycoplasmatota bacterium | reverse complement strand
TACTTTCATTTTCCAACCATTCCTTCGTAAAAATATGCTTTAAACTTCCAAACAAAGCTTGATTGCTTCCACCATGAGCATACAAAATAATATTTTTTTGAACTTCACTAAAATCATTGCGATAGTCCATAAAAATCCACCCAGCCCCATTTTTTTTACGATCAAACGAATGATTCAAATAAAAATCATTATTATTCGTTTGGACAAATGGATAATTAATTTTCGTACCATTTACCATAATCCATCCCACCGTATCAGCGTTCATTTGCTTTAATTGCTCTAAAGGAACATCAATAAGTTTCTGCTGTATGGAAGATTCAGAACTATGATCTGTAGAATCAAAATTAGTATCATCACTTGGAGAAATTTCTTCAATTTCTACCAAATCATAAATTTCATTCGATAAAACATCAATATGCTTTTGATCCCAAAACCAAACAATAATGTGAATAATACCAGATAAAAATAACCCAAAAAATGCGAGAAAAGCTACCAGAAAAAATATTCGTTTCCAATGAATCTTTCTTTTTATATATGACATAAGTTTCACCATCCATATTGTAACATGAAACCAAAGAAAAAATCACACTCCCAAATTTTTAACAGTTGATTGACAGAAAAAAATGAGAAAATAAACTCTTTCAGAAAAAAAACAAAAGAAGTAAATAAAAAACTAGCCATCTTTAAAAAAAAATGATAAGATAAAAGAAGATAGAGGGTGTCGAAAATGAAGAATAAAAAAAGAAAATTAAAACTTAGAAAACAATGGATAGTACTTGTAACAATCATTTGTTGTTTCGGATACATTATCACCTCAGCATTTGCAGACACATTGCCAACGTTTAATGTAAACAATGCAACTACTACCCAAAGTGATATCGTAAATCATGGAGATGAAGTAACATATCAAATTAATCTTGCGAATGAAAAAGAATACAATTCTCTTCAATTTTCTATCATTTATGATAAAGATGCATTAGAATATGTCAGTTATAATATAGCAAGAGAAGATGATGGAGTATATTATGATATAGCTCGTCAACAAATTATCGAAGAAGGAAAAATCAAATGGACCTTCATGTTTGCAGATTCTTATCAAAATAATGATGCAAATTTAGGAACCATTACCTTTCGTGTAAAAGATACAGCAAGTGGAAATACAGAGATAGCTTTACAAGATGTCATTGTCCAAAAAGATGATTTTACAGATCCTGATCCAAGTAAAGTAATAAAATATAATACCGATAGTAATGCTAAAACGATATTTGTAAGTGTTCCCGTAATAGAATCAAGTATTACCGTACCAACCAAATTAGAATTTGATTTAGGAAGTGGAGACCAAACCAAACAAATTGTAGTAGGATACTCTCCAGCAAATACTACAGATGATAAAACATTTACCTTTACTTCCAAAGATCTCAATGTTGTAACAGTAGATTCCAATGGACTTGTAACCGCAGTAGGGGGAGGAACTACAGAAATTGAAGTGAATGCCTTTAAAAAGACATTTACAATACCAGTTACAGTAAGTTCTCATATCCAAAGTATTTCATTAAATGAAAGCAATATAACATTACAAAAAACAACTACAAAAGAAGAAACCTTTGAATTAATTGCAACCATCAATCCAAGCAATACTACAGATGATAAAACCATTACATGGGAAAGTAGCAATCCAAATATTGCGACCGTTGCAAATGGAATTGTAACTGCTAAAAATGGCGGATCATGTACCATTACTGCGAAAACAAAAAATAATAAAATTGCTACTTCTAATGTTACCGTCGTAGTACCAGCAGAATCTGTTAATATTAAAGAAAGTGACTTTATTTTAGATTTAGGAAAAACGAAACAACTTACCAAAGAAATCACCCCAAGCAATACCACCGAAGAAAGCATTTGGGAAAGTAGTGATACTAGTGTTGCAACAGTAGAAAATGGTTTAGTAACCGCAGTAGGGGGAGGAACCGCAACCATAACTCTAAAAGTTGGAACCCAAACAACATCAATTAACGTTACAGTAGAAATACCAGTGACAGGAATTGATTTAGATCGAACTGAAAATGAAACCATCATGCTTTTTCCAACGCAAACACAAACCATAACCGGAAATATTATTCCAAATAATGCGAGCATTCGAAAAATCACTTGGAGTAGTGAAGATAGTAACATAGCAACAATTAATGAAAATGGAGTAATAACAGCAATAAAAACTGGGGAAACAAATATTGTTGCAACTGCAGGGAATATTACAACGAAAAGAAAAGTAAAAGTATTACAAAATATTGAAAGTTACCAAATTAACATCCCAACTGCTACTTTAGATGCCAATAAAAATGAAACCGTTGATTTAAAAGTAACGTTTACTCCAATCATAACGGATGAAAATCAAACAGTGACTTGGTCTTCTAGTGATAACGAAATCGCATCAATAGATGCTTCTGGAAAAGTAATCGCCAAAAAGCCAGGAACAGTAACCATAACCGGAGCATTTGGAAACAACAAACAAGTAACAAGCACCATTACTGTAATCGCTCCAATTCAAGAAATTAATATTACAAACGATAAAATCACCAAAGAAGGAAATCAAAAAAAATTAGCATTAGAAAATGTCAATACAGAAGAAACTTTAAACATTAATATCAACCCAGATCCAACTTCTACAGATAAAACCATCACTTGGACTAGTAGCAATACTGCTGTAGCAACAGTTACAAATGGTACGATAAAAACCAAGAATAAAGGTACCACGGTAATTACAGCAACCAGTCAAAATGGAATAACAGATACTGTCATATTAACCGTAACAATTCCAGCTACAAAGATTCAAATTACAGAAAGTAACTTAACACTTGAAAAAGGAACTACGAAAGCATTACATGCTACCGTCACACCAACTAATACTTCGGATGACACCATCACTTGGACCAGTAGCGATACCAATATTGTAAGCGTTGACCAAAATGGAACAATT
>CAOKLK010000161.1 GCA_948469295.1 uncultured Mycoplasmatota bacterium | reverse complement strand
AGACCTCGACCTATTTATAATGTCGCACCTCAACCACCTATGTATCCAGCTCCCCCTATGTATCCTCCATATGGATACCCTAGACCTTATACTAATATGTCTTATAGTTATAATTCATTTCAATAGAAGATTTTTCTTCTTTTTTTGTTCTTTTTGTTCTTTATTTTATTGTAAAATTTTTGTAAATTATATTGACATATGTAAGATTTTGATGGTAAAATGTGTGTTTGTTGGGGTGAAAAAATATGGAAAAAAAAGAGATGATGAATTTAAAGAATATTTTGTTGCGTCTTCGAAAAAAAAGGAAGTCAAATATGGATTCTAGTTCTAAAATGTTTTTAGCTATAGCGTTTTTATCTTTTTTTATAGCAATTGGATCAAAACAATCTTGTGATGCTTTAGAGATAAATAAAAATGATATAGTTATTGAACAGGATATGCCTGATTTTTTTAATGTTACTTTTCATTCTGGATTATATTCTAAAGAAATGGTTGCAACGAAAGAACATATTTTAAAAGGATGTAGAGACGCTAGTATTCAATTATTTGATTATTATGAAAGCATTGAACAAAAGGTGAAACATCAAAGAGAATTAGAAGCAATGCAACAAGAACGAGAGATTAGACAACAACAGTTTGAGTATGATCGTGCTGTTGAACAATATGTTTTGGAAACCTATCAATTTTCTTCTTCTGAATTAGATACCTTTGTTAATCTATTATTAGCTAATTCTAGAAATGCGAAATTTCATTTCTCTAATCGTCATGACGTAATATATTATTTGTATGAAATTGCAAATATTAGTAATGAAGAAAAACTTCTTTATATTTTTGAGCATCATCAAATAACGGAATCTGAACTTATTGAAGTGAATGCTGTTGTTCATGGGGAAGCTAAAGGGGATGGAACTTGTTATGTAGATGCTTATGCTGTTATTAATAGTATGCATAATCGAACACAAAGTGTTATATGGAGAAATGCAAATGGAGCATCTTTGTATTCACAAGTGATTCAACCAGGACAGTATCAACCTTATTATGAAGGTACATATTTAAAGTATTTAAATGATAATGATTCTTTGTGTTATCAAGCAGTTTTAGATTTTCTTTATTCCGAAGCTTCTATTCATAATTATTTGAATTTTCGTTCTAGTTATCGTAGTAGAGCTACTGATGTTAATTTTGTATCGGGTGGAAATTACTTTCATAATGTTATGACAGATCCAGTTGAAGATTATGTAAGATTTTTAAGCCGTGATTAACAAAATTTATCTTGCTTTAAAATAATTAATAAAAAGATGAAATATACTATGATTGTGGATCCACCATAACTTAAGAATGGTAAGGGGATTCCCATGATTGGTATTAGTCCTAAATTCATAAAAATGTTTTGAAATTGATTTTCGAGAAACATTAATAGAAATCCAGAGATAAATATACTTTCTATGGATTTTCTTTTATTTTTCCAGATTTGAAATAAATGAATGTCTATGAAAAAATAACAAATTAAAATGATTATATTTCCAAATATTCCAAATGTATTGGTTAAAAGAGCAAAGGCAAAGTCGGTTGGTGCTTCTGGAATATATATTCTAGTGGAAGTTAAGTTCCATAAAAATAAAGGAGCTGATCCAATGGAAGTTAAAGCATTATCAATTTGCAGACCTTCTTGAAAGTTTAATATTCTTTCTACTCGATAGAAGAAAGAAGTTCCAATGAGTTGAATTAATAGTTCTTGATGATATAAATAGGCGTAAACAAATAAACTGATTCCAGTTATTAGAATGATTCCTAAAAAGATAAACCATTTTTTGGAAATAGGGGAGGTAAATGTGATTGCAAGTGCTATTAATAAATAAAAGATAATTGCTCCCGTATCTGGTTCTAAAAAAACTAAAATGGATGGTATCAATATAATAAGAATTACTTTGAGTAAATAAAGAAATTCTTGTTTTTTATTTTTAAAATTTTGTTTTTCAGTTAAATGTGTTAAATATAAACATAAAGATAGTTTCATGAGTTCGCTTGGTTGGAAACTAAAAAATCCTAAATTAAACCATGCTTTTGCACCTTTTGTAGTACTACCAAGAAAGAGAACTGCAATTAATAAAATGATATTTCCTAAGTAAATAAAAAAGCTATAATCAAATAACCATTTGGTTTTTATTTTGTCTTTTATTAGTAATAAAAATATTCCTATGCTAAAGAAAATGCTTTGTTTTAATAATAATTTTTCATATAATGAACTGATAAATGAAGCATGGTACATGATAAAAAGACTTATTATCATGATAATAAGTAAAGGAATATATAAGTAAAAATTTTCTTTCTTTTTTTTCGTCATATTTTTAGTATGTCTAAAAATTTTTTTTTAATCATAAAATATATCGAGGTGGGTTAGATGGATAAAAAATTACCAAATATATTTGCAAATCAAATTGATAAAAAAATGAATAATGTTCAAGAGTTGTATTATGATGGGATGAGAAATGAACCAGTGAGAAGTAGTGGGGATGTTCTTTCAAAGATTCAAAGAATTTTTTCTTCGAAAGATTTTGTTTATAAGAAAAGAGTGCGAATTTGGACTTCTACTGGAAGTCGTGAGTATGTAGTCGTTGGAAGAACGGAGTTGTCTTTGTTAACTTTAAATAATGAAACAATCAAAATAACTGATATTTTAGATATTGAAGCAATATAAAAGAGTTCTTTGTAAGAACTCTAAATAATTTCATCAATGTATCGTTTTAATTGTTTGGCATCTTTTCCAAAAATTATTTTTAATTGATTATCAATTTCAACAATACCCTTAGCACCTAAACGTTCAATTGCGTCTTTATCTACTAAAGTTATATCTTTTAAAATTACTTTAAATCTAGACATGTTAAATTCTTCATTAATTATATTGTCTTTTCCTCCAAGTTATCCAATTAATTTGTTTGCTTCTAGATGGAAATCTTTTTTCATTAATTTTACT
>CAOKLK010000160.1 GCA_948469295.1 uncultured Mycoplasmatota bacterium | reverse complement strand
TATCATAAATTAAATTTTTTTCTTATATTTTTTTACAACACTTATACCTGCTTGTTTCATAAATTTATAAGCCATATCGTTATACTCTTCTCTATTGTGATTTGGAGCATCATAAGTATCATTTGCGTTCATTGGGAAAATAACTTCAACATCCCTATTTTCGCTATCAAAGAATTTTATAGTGGGTAACGCAGCCTCCATAGAACAAATATCAGTACAACCGCCAGCGAATATAACCTTTTTTAAATTTTTCATTTTTCTAAGTGTTTCAATAAAACCTGGAGCAAATACTGACATGGTAGTATTTTTTCTAAATACTAACGCATCATCAACATATGGTGCATATTCTTCAATAATTTTCGCTTCCCAAGTTCCTTCCTTACAATGTTCTGGAAATTTATTAAATTCAGCACAATTCTCATCGTGTGACTCTTTAATAAATATAATTCCCTCTTCTTCTCTTTCGAACTCTTGTAATAATTCTCCTATTACTGGAATTAAAGCTTTCATATATGGCGTAGCCATATTTCCTTTCTTTACAAATCCGTTAACCATGTCAACAACGATTAACAATTTTTCAATTTCTTCTATTCTTTTCATTTTTATCTCTCCTTTGTTTTTATCTTTTTGTTAATATCATAATTTAAAATTTATACTAGTTAGCTAACTAGTTCCTTTATTATTTTATAAAATAATAAAAATTGTTTTTTCTATAATTATTTAATATATCTTAGAGGACTTTTATAGTTATGGTCCACTTAACTAAATTAATCATGGTAACATCATCTCCTTTTTTATATCTACCATATTATATGTTATTATTATTTTGTTAATAACATATTTTAATAAATTATCAGATTTCTCATCTGTTACTAAGCAGTTTGTCAACCACTTTTTTAAAAAAAATTTAAATTTTATTCAAAAATAAAAAAAGACGATTATTATCGCCTTAATTTTTACTCTTTCGTTTTGAGTAAAATATTGTTATAACCCATACTAATATCATCAAAACTATTGGTAAAATACATTTGTAATAACTTACTTCTTCAGGATTAATTAAGTATGCTGCAATAAATAGATTTACAATACCTATAAACCATTTATTTCTAACACTTAGTTTAACACCTATCATATTACACATTTTATCTAACCAGGGAAAGAATAATAAACTTAGTAAAAAAAGAAGTGTTCCCATTACTACACAATATGGAATCTTAAAAGTAAAAGCTTCTAATCCAAGAAGAAATATAAATACAAAAGCACCATTTTTTAACGATCTTTTAATACTAGTTAAAATATTATTATTATTCATAATTATACTATTGGACCATTATATTCAAAAATATTATCTTCATCAAAATAAGTTTTTACATCATTTTTTATTTTGGAATCTTTTATTGCAATTAAATTAAGATCTTTTATTTTTATGGATTTTTCACCAAGTATAGTTCCAAAATTAATTGTTTTTCCTAGTACTTCTTTTACAAAACTTTTTAAAAATGTTTCCCTTATATTTTTTAGTTCTTTTGATATATTAGATTCCATAGTTTTAGTACTATAAATCGGAAAAAAACTATCGTCTTCTAATATTTTTATTCCAAATTCACCGTCGTTTTTTAACTTACTTTTTATGTAGTAAGAAACACTGTTGGTTTCTTTATCATGTATGCACCTATAAACATATTCTTTTTTTGTCAACCCAGGTTTATTAATGCTTTTTGCTAAAGAATCATTAATTCCTACAAATAAATCATTGTTTATAATATATTGGTCCGCTTTCATAAAAGCATCTTTAACTTTTAAAGTTCCTTCGTTTATTATATTGATTGCAACTGACTTACCAAACATTGGTATTAAAATTTTTTTCAAAATATCATTTCTTCTTTTTTCATAATCTTTGTCATAATCATATTCATTTAAGAATACGGAAACAAAATTATTTTGATTTATTATTAACGAAGGATTTTCATCTAAACCATAATCCAATTTAAATGAATATGAACCATTTATAAGACTTACTATAACATTTTCCATATTAATCAACTAATACTCCTTTTACACTTGCATTTAAATTAGAAATGAAATTTTCAGCATTAACTTTAGAGCCTGTTTCACCATAATGGATAGGAACTGCATATTTTGGTTTCATTTCATTTACAGCTTTTGCAGCCTCACTATCAGTCATGGTATATGTTCCACCTACTGGTATAAATATAACATCACAATTAACTGCTTTAAACTCATCTGTTACATCGCTATCTCCAACCACGTAGTATTTAACACCGCTAATATTAACATTATATCCAACCCAATTATAAGATTTTTTATGATATGTTTTATTAGTGTTATATGATGGTATAGTATCAAACTTTATATCATCAACTGCATAGCTTTCATTAGGATAAACAACTGTCAAATTATCTTTAGAAATTCCTAAACTGATAATCTTACTTTCTAAATCACTAGTTACAATAAATTTAGTATCATTTTTCATAACTTTTTTAATATCAGATTCAGAATAGTG
Source organism: uncultured Mycoplasmatota bacterium (assembly GCA_948469295.1). Classification (GTDB taxonomy): domain Bacteria; phylum Bacillota_I; class Bacilli_A; order RF39; family UBA660; genus MGBC162267. The sequence goes on along the minus strand of CAOKLK010000160.1, from coordinate 459 downwards.
ATCATAATGAGAATGAGTTATAAAAATATAATCCGCATCATTAGATGCACTATTTATTTTGAAGGGATCAAAATAAATAGTTTTTTCATTTTTTTCTATTCTTATCGAAGCATGATAATTAACCGTTATATTGTCCATAATGTTTTCCTCTTTCTTTTCAGTTACTGGAACACCAGTTGTTTTATTTTTTTCTGTTTCAACTTCTTTTTCTTTTCCTATAAAATTATAAAAAATCAAGGTTCCAACTAAAAGAACTATTACTATAATCAATATCCATCCAATTTTTTTCATTATTATTCTCCGCTATTTTTATATCTTTTAACGCATTCTTCTATTAATTGTAAGGCTTCTTCTCTACCATGATATTCACCAACTTTAACATCACCAGTTTGAAGATTTTTATAATTAGCAAAAAAGTCTTTTATTTCTTCTAATAAGAATGGTGATAGATCTTCTAAT
>CAOKLK010000159.1 GCA_948469295.1 uncultured Mycoplasmatota bacterium | reverse complement strand
TTGTTTACTTCGCCATACATTGCGCGTGTTTTAGGGGCAGAGTGTTTAGGTATTTTCTCTTATACTTATTCTATTGCTTATTATTTTCAAATTTTTGGAATGTTAGGTTTGAAATTTTATGGAAATCGAAAAATAGCGCAAGTTCGTGATGATCCGCAAAATTTAAATCAGGTTTTTAGTGAATTATTTTTTATTCATATCATAATAGCGTTTTTATCTTTTATTGTTTATTTATTTTATTGTATTTTTTTATCAGAAGATTATCAAATTTATACATTTATTCAATCTTTTATGGTTATTTCTACTATTTTTGATGTTAGCTGGTTATTTTTTGGTTTAGAAAAATTTAAATTAACTGTTACTCGAAATACAATTATTAAAATATTATCGGTTATTTGTATTTTTCTTTTTGTTCATGATCAGAATGATTTGTGGATTTATATTTTGATTATGGCAGGGTCTCAATTTATTAGTCAATTTATCATGTATGTAATGTCTCATAAATATGTAGATTTTCATATTCCATCTATGTCTTCTTGCAAAAAGCATATGAAACCTTTGTTGGTTCTTTTTGTTCCAGTAATTGCTCTTAGTTTATTTAAATATATGGATAAAGTAATGTTAGGCTTTTTAGGATCTAAAGAAGAGCTTGGATTTTATGAAAATTCTGAGAAAATTTTAAATATTCCTTTAAGTATTGTGTTAGCCTTTGGAAGTGTTATGCTTCCTAAAATGTCTAATTTACTTGCCAATAATAATGATAAAGAATGTGTACGATATATCGAATCCTCTATAAAATATATGGGTTGTTTATCTATTGCTATGGCTTTTGGAATGGCTGGGATCGCTTCTATTTTTGCACCAATTTTTTGGGGAGATGAATTTCTTAAATGTTCTATTCTTATTCAAATGCTTGCTATTTCTCTTCCTTTTTCAACGATTGCAAATATAGTTCGTAATCAAGATTTGATTCCGAATTCTAAAGATAATTATTATAGTTATGCTATTGTAATTGGAGCGATTGTAAATCTGGCAGTTAATTGGATATTAATTCCTAAATATCAATCTTATGGAGTTGTAATAGGAACGATTGTAGCGGAAATTGTCGTATGCTTAATTCAATTAATTTTAGTCAGAAGAAATTATTCTTATTTTAAATATATATCTTCTTTATGGTTTTTTTTGATTCCAGGATTTATCATGTATGGTGTTGTTGTTTGGCTTGGATTATTATTTGGTATTCATATTTATACTTTATTTATTCAAATTTTGTGTGGGGGATTTATCTATTGTTTTATTTCGGGATTTTATTATTATTTTATGAAAGATTTGAATTTTATAAACCTTATTACTAAATTGAAGAAGAAATTTACTTTATAAAAAGAATAAAATCGTTATCATGAAAAAGAAAGGAGAATTTTTATGAAGCAAGAGCATTTAGAAAGAAATTTAAGTGTTGATATTTTGCGTGGATTTTTGATTTTTATTATTATGTTTTTTCATTATACTTATCGTTTTTCAGAAATTTTTTCTATTGAAACGTTAAATTTTCCTTTTCTTTCTTTATGGGGAATTTTTGGAGTTGGTGCATTTTTTGTTATTAGTGGATATTATATGATTCATAAAGTATCTGATAATTTTAGTATAAAATTTTATTTAAAAAGTAAATTTCTGCGTTTATATCCTGCTTATTTTTTTTCTGTTGTTTTAGTTTTTGCTATTGTTTCTATTTTTAAACTTCCTGGTCGCGAAGTAACTATTGTTGATTTTTTTCTTAATATATTTTTATTAAATGGCTTTTTAAAAACTCCTTATGTTGATGGAGCACACTGGTATTTAACTTATTTATTGCTTTTTTATGTTCTTATTTCTTTTTTTATAAAATTTGTTTATATTAGAAAAAAAAATAACGCTGTTTTTGGGTTGCTTATTTTATTATTTTTAAAAGATTTGTTTAAAGTGTTAAATCATTTTATTCCTAAAATTGGTTTGATTTATTTCTTATTTGGAAAAGATTATTTAGAATTTATTATGATAGGTATATCGATATACTTTATTATATCTAATCATTCTTTAAAATATACTTTCTTTTTGTTTTTAATTTCTTTATTACATATTGTCATATTTCAAGGAATAGAAATTGGTATTTTTATTTGTTTATTTTCTCTGATTTTTTATCAAATTTTAAAACATCCTAAAAATGTTAAAGAAAAATTTTTTTTGTACCATGGAAAAATTTCATATATTCTTTATTTAATTCATCAAAATATAGGTTATGTAATTTTATTATTACTTGTTGATATTTTTTCTGCATTTCATTTTTGGTATATTTTTATAGCTTATGGATTTATTTTATTTCTATCTTCATTCATTTATATTTTTTATGATCAGAAAATTCAATTATGCTTAAAATCTAAATAGCTTTACATTTTCGATAATTAAATACTTTGTTTCCTAGTTATTTTATGATACTATTAGTATAGTTATGGAGGTCTCAATTATGGAAGAAATTAATATTAGTGAATTTTTTGCTTTTGTTAAGAAACATTTAATCTTTTTTGTTTCGATGATTTTAATTGTAGTTACAATCAGTATTTTTTATTTTGTGATTATTAAAACTCCAATGTATTCATCTAATGTAGATTTAACGCTGACTGGAGTTAGTGGAGAACAAGATAAGATTACAACAAATGATATTACTTTGAATACGAAGATGATTCCAACTTATCAAGAAGTAATTACGAGTCGTAAGGTATTGGAGCAAGTAATTGATAATTTGAAGTTAAATAAGTCAGTTGGAGAATTAGAAGGACATATTAAAATTCAAGCAGTAACGGATTCTATGGTTTTAACAATTACCGTGACAGATTCCAATCGAGTTGTTGCAAAGGATGTTGCTAATGAAATAGCAAGTATTTTTAGTAAAGAAATAGAAACTCTTTATAATATTAAGAGTGTAACAATTTTAGATAAAGGAATTGTAAGTGATA
>CAOKLK010000158.1 GCA_948469295.1 uncultured Mycoplasmatota bacterium | reverse complement strand
ATATCATTTAAATCGTAATGCAAATGAACCAGAGCCATTAAAAACCAAAAAAGAATTAACAAAATTAACGGTCAATAAAACAATCAAAGAAGAGCCTAAAAAAGAAGTGAAAATAGAGTTACCACAGCCAAGAAAAAATGACATCCCACTTGACTTGCCAAAATTAAAAACAGAAGTTCCAAAAGAAATTGTAATAACTAAAAAGAAAAAGAAAAAGCGAAAAAATAAATAGCCAAAAAAAGATACGATAATTCGTATTTTTTTCTTGCATAAATAAGTAAAAAATGATAGTATATTTTTAATTTTTCAGGGGGATAATAAGAATATGAAAAATATTAATAGTGTGATACAAGGAAAAATTATCGAAATAATATGTTTATTATTCATTATAATAGGAAGTTTTCCCTTATGGGAAAAACTAGATCGAAGTGAATATTTTACAACTGCTGCTTTTTATAATAATGCCAAATACTCATATTTAGAAGTATTTGATAAACAAGAACTTAATAGTCCCATAAAAAACGCCGATGCGTTAAAACTTTTACCAAAAACCAAAATAGATGTAATAAATGATACCAAGACAAAAGAAGATTATACCCTAATATTAAAAGTAAGCAAATCATCTACATTGGATTATCATTGCCTTAATCTAGCAATTGAAAATAATGTAAAACCTTTAGAAAAATATTATTTACATGAAGATAACGACCATATCTATTTTGCTTTAGCATCTGGATCCATTTTAGGAGAAAAGAAAAACTATAATCTTGTTATGTGGATGGATGAAACAACCGGAAACGAAATGCAAGGAAAGACCTTTAGTTATGCATATGAATTACAAGATGGTATAAAAATATAGAATATAAAGATTCTTTTTTTTTGATTATCTGTTATAATAACCTTAATAAGGTGAGTAGTATGAAATTAAAAAATATTGTAGCATCCATATTTGGAATTATTTTTCTTGCATTTTTGATCACAGGAGTTTTATTTATCGTATCCAAAATAAAAAAAGAAGAACTCCAAATTCTTGAAAAATTAGAAAAAAATGTGGGAGAGGAAGTACCGACCATAAATGATTTTCTAATAGAAGAAAAAGACATCGAAGGAAGTATTGAGTTTTTTATTGATAAACAAAAATATGATTTAAAAAACCTTTCAGAAAGAAACAATTACCAGGTAAAAATAATCATTAATAATCAAGAGTATATATCTAAATTGGAAGTCAAAGACGATCTGGCACCAGAACTAGAATTAAAAGAACATACCATTAATGAAAAAGATTCCTACAAAATAGAAGATTTTATAACTAGATGTGAAGATAATAGTAAAGCAACTTGTCTTTATAATTATGAAACGGAAGAAATGAATAAAATAGAATCTTCTGGAATTCATGAAATCAACATTATAGCTAAAGATCAAAGTGGGAATGAAACAATTGGGAAAACCAAATTAATAATAAATAAAAAAACTCAAGCACCATCCCAAAATACCGTGACAGAACCTCCAAAAAAAGAAAACCCAAGAAATAATATTAGTGATATCCTCCCTAAATTAGAAAGGAAATCCGAAGAAAATATTCCTGAAGAAATAAATATTCCTTTAGAAGAAATTCAACCAAGTGAACAAGATTTAATCGATATGAGCAACTTGTATGTAAAAATAATGAATTATCAAATTTCTGAAAACATCCCACCATTAAATCCCAATGAAAGCCTATATAATTCTGCATTCTTTCGTGCAATTGAAATTTCTTATTTAAGAGAGAACCCTCAATCATCTCATCAAAAAGAAAAGTTATATAACATTGTTTCAAATTTTGGATATCACAACTATAATGTTAGCGAAATAATGATTCAAAGTGGAGATCTCAATACCACTTGGGATACAATTTCATCTAACATGGAATATCTAGATCTATTAAAAAGAACAGATTTTCATGAAATTGGAATTTGGAAATTAACTTACAAAAATAGAACCGCTTGGGTAATTATGTTAGGAGCATAAAAAGAAATAGACATTATTGGAAAAAGTTTACTTTATGTTATAATAAAATTATAGGAGGATTATATGAAAAAATTTAAATTATTTATGGCCATTGCCCTTGTATTAACAGCTACATGTATAACCGGATGTGACAAAACACATAATGATATGAAAGAAAATACAGAACAAAAGCAAGAAGAAAATACTGTTGCCAAAACTCTAGGGAAACAATTTGAGAGCGAAATAAAAAATGAAAAGGATATCGAAAAAGTTGCTAAGAAAATAGCTGAAAATGAAATATTCGAAATAAGTGTTGATGTATCAGAAGTTCAAAATGGGGACTACCTTAGTGGTTTTCAAAAAGAGATGAAAGATTTTAAAAAGGCATATGTGATTAGACCTATGATTGGAACCATTCCATTTATTGCTTATATTTTTGAGGTTGAAAATGCCAGCGAGTTTGCTGAAGAATTAAAATCTAATGCCGATTTAAGATGGAATATCTGTACAGAAGCAGATGAAATGCATACAGTAGTTAGCGATAATTATGTATTTTTTACCATGTCACCAAAGAGTTTTGAACAAGAAGAATAATGTTTCATGAAAAATAAAAAAAGTTTAATGGCTATATCAGCCCTGCTTATTCTAATTTATCATTTGTGGATCAATATTACAGATCTAGAAATTGAAATTTACTTCAGACAAATATGTGTTATTGGTGTTGATATATTCTTTTTTATATCAGCATACAACATTGGAAAATCCACCATAAGCTACAAAGATTTTATTACGAATAGATTCAAAAAGATCTATTTAGAATTTGTAATATTTTCTATCATAGGTGCTATTTATTTCAACTGGAGTTTAAAAAAAATCTTAAGAGTGATATTTGGTTTTGAATTTATTAAAAGTGGGGGAGGATCTTTTTTATGGTTTATCCCAGGAATTATGATAATCTATTTGATTTTGCCATTAATTAAAAAACTAGATGTAAGATTTCCTAAAATAATTCCATTTATATTACCAACAATATATATGTTGGCAGTAGTTTT
>CAOKLK010000157.1 GCA_948469295.1 uncultured Mycoplasmatota bacterium | reverse complement strand
TCCAACGATAAGACAAACAACTGTAGCAGGATCTGTTTCAGTTTGATCCAAATAAAGAACTCCAAAATAACTATCAAAATCTGCTGAAGTAATACGGTTTTCTTTATCCATATTTTCATTATAAGCTTCTAGTGCCAACTTTCTAATATCAGATGGAATAGATTTTGTAATCCCAGAAACTTTTAAATGATTATTTTTAATATCTTCTGTATTTAAACGATCAAATTCTTTTTGACTTAAGAAAGCTATATAAATATACTCTTCATCCCAAAGAAAATAAAATTTACCTGTACTATCACCAGGATAATACGCAAATACATAAGGTTGTTCAGTTACTTCAATACTAACTTGTTTATTTTCTTTCTTTTCTCCAGTAGCTAATAACTCATGAAAGTTTTCACCACCTCGTACAGACGTCATATTAACACTTAAAAATGTAATACCAATACCACATAAAGCCACAACTAACCAAATAATCAAATTTGTTTTTGATTTTTTAATAATATCTTTAATTTGTTTTGATTTTACTTCTCTCATACAAACTCCTCTCTCCTACAAAATTATAACACTAAATAAAAAAAAAAAGAACTATTTTTGTTCTAATTCACTATAATATTTTGCTTCAAACTCTTCCCAAGATTTACTAAACTCATGATTTTGAAAAGCTTCTTTAAGACCTGTAATCTGTTTTAAACGAATGACTTCATCCATATCCATACCTAATTCAAAACAAATCTTTTCATCACTCCATCCATAAGATGCCAACTCCAAAACAATATTACTCATATCTCTTATTTGATGAGTTCCCCGTGCTCTATTATGGCGAATGGTAGAAGCCATTCGATTAGATAAATCCTTCTCGATTACAACAATTGGAATTTCTTTTAAATTAAAATAACGTCTTGCACAATAATATCGATGAAATCCATCTACAATGATATATTTATCATTATCAGGATCATAATAACAAACAATAGGTTGTGTATAACCATCTTGCAAAATAGACAATTTAAGTAATTGTAATTCTGGTCTAGCAACTTTATTAGGATTATAATCATTTGCTACCACCTTGTTTAAAGGTACCAACTTAACATTTAAAACTGGATACTCAATATTTACTCGCATATTTCATCTCCAAATAATAAAGTAGTATAACTTCCCTTATTCTTCCCTCGAGCAAAACCTAACCGTTCCCATAATTCCATTTCTTCCATAGAATTAGTTAAAATTCTTATTTTTTCAGAATGATACAAATCCAACATATATTTTGCAATATACTCCATATTTTCAGGATTACGATAAGTAGGTAATAAATAAAAATCTGTAAAAGCTGTATTATTTTGATTCATAACCACTCCACAAAACCCCGCTAAATCCTTTTTATCAAAAAACAAATACCAAATCTTCTCATTATCATTTATCAAATAAGGAAGTTCTTTTCGAAAAATACGTTCTGCAAAAAAACGCCCCATATATTTATAAAACTCCCCATTATTATTTGTATCCATATATTCTTTTATTTCAAACATTTTATTCACCTCTAATTATTTATAACCTCTCTTAAATCCCTTAAATCTTTATCCCCTATTTCTTCATCAATTAATCGCAAATTTCGATATTTTTTTTGCAGTTCCAATAACTTCTTCACATCATGTTGATTCTGACTAAAACTTAACCGCTTCATCCAAAAATCATTATGTTCCAAAGCTCTTGCAACTCTTCTCCAACTAGCAACTTTCTTTGTATTTTCTAACGTTTTCGCTTCTTCATCTCGAATTTCTGAAACCAATATTCCTCTTTTTGATTCATACCAGCTAAAAAAAGATTTAATCTTGTGATAATAATGATCTCGAAGTTCTGGAACATAAAGCCCTAAACTTTCTAAAAGAAATACAGTATATTCTTGCCAAGACATTCCACTCGGTTTCTCTGTTTTAATGACTCCTAAAACACTTGTCCTACAATAAATATTTCCAAAATTAACACCATGAACTCGTTGTAAAACTTTTTCCCAAGTTTCATATTCTAAAGAACGAAATTGATCTAAACCTTTTCTCTGATCATCCCCATATGGCTGACACAATCTTTGTTCCGATAAAGGTACTCCATTTTTATAAAGTTGTTCATAAATTTGATTAAATTTTAAATCATACTTCGATACCGCAGTCCATATATCCGTAGTTTTCCAATCATACATAGGATAAAAATTATAAACATTTGTATCATTATTTCGAATTTTCACCCGTGTAGTCCAATGAATATCATTATACTTAACTTTATGAAAATTAGTTATAGTTCGAAATCGATTTAAACTTTCATCACAACGAATCCCAATACCACAGGCAGTAATTCCTCCATGCATTTGATTAAACCAATTTCCAAAAAATAAAATAAATGTTTCAAATTCCATTCCATATTTAAACCAAGTCCAATCTTTTGGCATATTATTTTCATGAACAACCCAAACATTATCTGGCATATCTCGTACCCAAATATCTTTTTCACTTTGATTCCAACAAACCCATTTTGGTTGAATCACACTAACAGCATTACGAAGTGACATCGGAAGACAAATCCAATACCAATGCTCTAAAACATCAGATATCTCATCTATTAACTCTTCAATATGCTCGATAGTCATTTGATATTGAGCTTCAAAATCCACATACATTACACTAATTTTTTTCTTATACTTTCTAGCAACATTCGCTGCTAATTGAAGCATTACGCTACTATCTTTGCCCCCACTAACAGAAAAATAATAATTATCAAAATGAGTAAATACATATTCAAAACGTTCGATAGCAGCAGTATAAACATCCTTTTCAATATACACTTTCGGCATAGTACTACCACCTTATACAAAAAAATTGGTAAATTTTTTCCATAAATGTATTATAACAAAAAAAAAATAAATTAAAAACCGTTTTTATAGATAAAACACTATAAAAAACGTTTGCCATTTTTCTTAAATAAAATAAATTATTAGAAAAATCGATATTATAACAATACATTAAAATTTTTATACAATATTTTCTGGAATCTATAA
>CAOKLK010000156.1 GCA_948469295.1 uncultured Mycoplasmatota bacterium | reverse complement strand
TAATATCTTTGATATGGGCCTTTTTTATACATTGTTCTTTAGTTTATTAATTGCCATTTTATTAAGCTTTTTCACCTGTCTTGGAAAACCAAAAACTAACAAAAAAATAATGATCACCTTTACGCTATTACTAACTTTTATATTTATAGGTAACTTTATCTACCAAAATTTATTTTCCGTACCATTTACCATTCGAGTAACAAGTATGGCAGGACAAGCCCTAGACTTTGCCAATGTAATTTTTGGAATCCTTTTAAAAAGTATTCTCCCAATTTTTCTATTCTTCCTTCCATTCATTTTCTTAATGTTCAAAAAATCAAAATTAATTATTACCAAAATCTTTTACTTTGAAAAAAAGAGATTGCTTCTTTCCTTTATACTTCTATATTTATTTACTTTAGCAATGCTTCTTCCTTTTAAAAACTTAGACAATTCAGCATTTCGACTTTATTTTAAACAAGATAACTTAAGTATAGCCATCAAAAACTTTGGTTTACTAACTTCCGAACGAATTGATATTCAAAGAGCCATGTTAGGATTTGAACCTAAAATTGAAATATTTGAAAAAGAAGAAGAAAAAAAAGAAGTGACTTATAATAAATTAAATATAGATTTTGAAAAATTAATTGCTCAAGAAACAAACGAAACGATTAAATCAGTGTATACTTACTTTCAAAATGAAAATAGTACCAATCAAAATGAATATACTGGAAAATACAAAGGAAAAAATTTAATTTTTATTCTAGCAGAATCCTTTAATTCCTTCGCTGTATCTAAAACGTTAACACCAACATTATATCGTTTAACTCACACTGGATTCCAATTTAATAATTTCTATTCTCCCGTCTTTTTAAGTACCACAGGAGGAGAATTTCAAGCAATGACAGGATTAGTACCTTCCACTGACACATTAAATGAATGGTACAAAGGAAATGTATCCCTTCCATTTGCAATTGGAAATGCCTTAAAACAAGAAGATTATCAAACCTTTGCGTATCATAATTATGAAGCAACGTTTTATAACAGAACCAATACCATGCCAACCTTAGGATTTGAAAACTATTATGCCTGCTTAAATGGCTTAGAAGAAGAAATGGAATGCAATTGGGTCGATTCCAATGCTCCAGATGACAAAGAACTAATAGAGGTGACATTTGATCGTTATAAAGACGAAGAAAAATTTGTAACTTATTACATAACCATGAGTGGACATTTTCCATATAATTACGTTTCAAGTAAAAGAAATTACGAAAAAGTAAAAAACTTACCATATAGCAATAATGTCAAATCTTACTTAGCAACTCAAATAGATTTAGATAATGCTTTAAAAGAATTAATCGATCAATTAGAAAAACAAAATATTTTAGATGATACTGTAATTTGTTTAGTTGGAGATCATTATCCTTATGCTTTATCTTTAGACGAAATCAATGAAGTTGCAAATCCCAAAAGAGATGAACAATTTGAAATCCACCGTAGCAACTTAATCCTTTGGAACAATGAACAAGAAGCAATTGAAATAAATAAAACAGCTGGTCAAATAGATATCTTACCAACCCTCTTAAATCTCTTTGGAATAGAATATGACTCCAGATTAATGATTGGACATGATATTCTAAGTGAAAAAGAAGGTTTAGTAATCTTTTCTGATATGAGTTGGATTACAGATTATGGATATTATAATGCCAACACCAAAGCATTTAAGAAAAAAAATGAGGCCATTGAACTCAAAGAAAACTATGTAACAGAAATCAATCGATGGGTAAATAATAGTGTAAATGTAAGTAAAAAAATTATTCTAAATGATATTTATAAAAAAATAATAGAAAGCATAGGTGAATAAAATGTGCGGAATCGTAGGATTTATAAGTAACGAAAAAAATAAAAAAGAAATCATCCAAAACATGGCAGATCGTATCAAACATCGAGGACCAGATGGAGAAGGGTATTACATTGATAAAAATATTGCCCTAGGGCATCGAAGATTATCCATTATTGATGTAAAAAAAGGAAAACAACCCATTTATAATGAAGAAAAAAACTTAGTTATAATTTTTAATGGTGAAATTTATAATTATCAAGAACTAAAACAAGAACTAAAAAATCATACATTTAAAACAGATTCTGATACGGAAGTAATTATTCATGCATATGAAGAATGGGGCATAGATATTTTACAAAAACTTCGTGGAATGTTTGCATTCGCCATATGGGATAAACAAGAACAAAAACTATTTTGTGCAAGAGATCAATTTGGAATCAAACCATTTTACTATTATCAAAAAGAAGAAGAATTCTTATTTACCTCAGAAATAAAAGCCTTTTTAAGCCATCCAAGTTTCGAAAAAGAACTAAATGAAAAACTAATACCAGCTTATATGTCATTTAGTTTTACACCTACAACCGAAACATTTTTTAAAGGAGTAAATCGTTTAGATGCAGGACATTACTTAATTTATCAAAACAATAAATTAGAAGTAAAACCATATTTTCAAGTCTCATTTCAAGAAGGAACCGATTCCTATGAAGAAAGTGTCCAAAAAATAAAAGAAATTATGGAAAACTCTGTCAAAGCTCACCAAATTAGTGATGTTGAAGTTGGATCCTTTTTATCAAGTGGAGTAGATTCCTCTTATATCGTTTCACTAGCCAAACCAGACAAAACTTATACAGTAGGATACAATAATAAGAAATATAATGAAATAGAATATGCCAAAGATTTAACAAGTCGTTTAAAAATTAATAACAAAAGTAAAAAGATTAATAAAAATGAATACTTAAAAAGTATTCCTAAAATTATGTATTACATGGATGAACCAACAAGTGATCCCGCAGCAGTTGCTCTATATTTCGTTTCAAAATTAGCAAGCAATGATGTCAAAGTAGTACTATCTGGAGAAGGTGCGGATGAATTATTTGGAGGATATAATTTTTATAGATTTTATGTAGATTGGGCATGGTATAATAAAATTCCTTTTTGCATTCGCCATCTAATATCAAAAATATGTCGCTTCTTTCCAGAAATCAAAGGAGTAAATTTTTTAATACGACGAG
>CAOKLK010000155.1 GCA_948469295.1 uncultured Mycoplasmatota bacterium | reverse complement strand
TTAATGCGGTTTGATTCATTTGACTTAAAAAGTTTTGAAACGTTGGATTTGCTAAATAAATTATGATAAGAGATCCAAATCCAAATAAGCTGGAATTTAGTAGACAAATTCTACCGTTTACATTAAACCGATTGACCGAGTAATCCCACCAACGATTATGAAATATTTTTTCTAAAAGATAGCTTGTGATGTACTCTATTGTTGTAGTAATAATTATACCAAAGAAGAATACGATCCAGGGATTATTTCGAAATGGATCTAAAAACAGAATTAAAAAAATACTACCTACTCCATATATAGGGATAATAGGTCCACATAAAAATCCTCGATTGGTTAGTTTTTTATCTACAATGACACACATTAACATCTCTGCAATATAGCCGAATAAACTAAACAAAATAAACTTCATAAAAAACATGGTAATTTGATACATTGTTATACACCTACTATATACTTTTTTATTATAACACACTTCTTTTTTTTCATGTAATAAATTATATTCTTCTTCCATATATTTTATTAGATTATGGAGGGAATATTATGATAAATAAACAAGGATTATGGTTTGTAACACTTTTTAGTTTAATTTTAGTACTTAGTATTTACTATGTGACGATGAGCGATGATACTCTATCCTCTATATTGGAAAATAATCCGATACAGGAAGAAGAAAAAGATGAAACTGTGAATGTGAATGTGGAAGAATCTAGTATATTAGCTTCTTTACGAGTAAATGATGAAGAAAAAATGTTAAAAGAAATGAATGAATTACAAACAATTTTATTGGATGATGCTGCTAGTTTGGAAGAAAAAAATGATGCTTATGATCAATTACTTGCACTTAATGCCAAAAAGGGAAAAGAAGAAGAATTGGAAAAAAAGATAAAAGAAGAATTTCAATTAAATAGTTTTGTAAAAGTACAAAATGATCAAATTAGTGTCGTTGTTGAATCGAATGAACATAATGTAGAAACTGCTAATAAAATTATTCGAAGCATTCAATCACTTTATGATACTAAAATGTATATTACTGTTAAATTTCAAAAATAGCTTTTTCTTAGGCTTATTCTCTCACACACTTTCATTCCTATCATAAAATACTATGAGCATGAAAATAATCATCAAGGAAAGTGAGGGAGAACATGAGTAAAAAGATATTAACAATTCGAGAACAAGAAGTTTTTGAACTTTTGGTGTTAAATAAATCAACAAAGGAAATTGCTGACTTTTTAGGAATTAGTGAAAAAACAGTACGAAATCATATTTCAAATGCAATGCAAAAACTTGGTGTGAAAGGAAGAGCTCAAGCTGTTGTTGAGTTGTTAAAGTTAGGTGAAATTACATTATAAAAAGTCTTGGGACTTTTTTTTAGTTCTATCTATTATCTTTCATCATAAAATTTATTAGGTGGTAATATGTTGAAAAAAAGTGCTGTTCGACGCATTATGGTCGCTTCTATTGCTCTTTTTATTTTTGGAATTTTGTCTTTTTTTCCAAACCAAATTCAAAATAAGCTTCAATCCAATACTTTTGTTGAAAATCATTCAAAATTAAGTATTTATTTATTAGATCCTTATCAATATGTTGCAAGAACACAAGTCGTAATCAAAAATAATGATTTGATTAATCAAACAAGAGAAATTGTTGAAACTTTAACCATTAATGGTTCCAAATCACATTATTTGCCCAATGGATTTCAAGCAATTTTACCGAGTGGAACGAAATTAAATGATGTTGTATTGCAAAATGGAATTTTGAAGTTGGATTTTAATGCAGAGTTTTTAAAAATTCCAAAAGAATTAGAAGAAGATGCGATTGAATGCTTAATATTTTCTCTTACTGAACTTCCTGGTGTGGAAGGAATCTTGATTTATGTGAATCAAGAATTATTAATTACAACCCCAAATGGAAAATCGAAATTGCCAGATGTTTTAACTCGTGATTATGGAGTCAATAAAATTTACGATTTAACTAGTTTTAAGGATGCAAAGAAAACAACAACATATTATGTAAGTAAATATGAAAATACTCTTTATTATGTACCTGTAACAGAAATCACTAATGAAGATAAGGCGAAGGTTGAAATTATTATAGAGCGATTAAAGAGTTCTCCAACTCATCAAACGAATTTAATGAGTTATTTAAACGCTAATGCCGAACTATTGGATTATGAAATTTTAGAAAATGATATCAATGTAAGTTTTAATCATTATTTATTAGATGATTTTGATCAGAAAACTATTTTAGAGGAAGTAGAATATTCTATCGCTCTTTCTTTGATGGATACTTTAAATATTCGTAGTGTAAATTTTTTGATTGATGGAGAACACGTATCAAATTATCCAGTATAAATTTAAGAGTTTTGGCAAAAATATTCTATAGAAGTGCTTGATATTTTTTTAAAACTATATTATAATCAGTTTGTTATAGCTGATTTGTTCGCGTAGCTCAGTTGGATAGAGCAATCGCCTTCTAAGCGATCGGTCGAGAGTTCGAATCTCCCCGCGAACACCACTTATGAGTTAAAATCCCTTTAAAAAAAGGGTTTTTTTATTTATTTTTACTCCTTTAATATACATATTTTATTTAAATTTAGATGAATTATAAAACCTTTTCATAAAAAAGACTCATGTGATAACATAAGTCTATGAATATGAATTTTTTTTATTTTTCTGGTGTGTATACTTTTCTTTTAGCAATGAAATCAGCACTTGGTGTTAATTGAGTTTTGGCAAGTAATCTTGCTCCACTTAATGCTCCAAAAAGTGATAAAGATGCTAAAAGTAATGCTTTTCTTTTTTGAATATTTTTTATTTTCCAATTAATTTCCAAACCTTTTTCATAATCAATTACAGATTGTACTTGGTCCATTTTTTTCACTATATTTACAATTTCATATTCTTTATTATTAGATGCTTTTACAATGGTTGATTTTTCTAATGGACGATTATATTGATCTGAAGTTTTTAATGTAACATTTTCTCCATCAATTTCGAAAGTAGTTACTCCTACTGTGAAGGATTTTGATTGATAAACTTTACCAAATGAAGATTGTTC
>CAOKLK010000154.1 GCA_948469295.1 uncultured Mycoplasmatota bacterium | reverse complement strand
ATACTTCTTCCCCTACTATAACTTTTTTTGGAACGGATTCTCCGGTTAATGCAACGGTATTTACGTGAGAACTTCCCTCTATTACTATACCATCTAAAGGAATTTTCTCTCCTGGTTTAATTCCAATGATTTCTCCAATTTTTACTTCTTCGGGAGAGACTTTGATTGTTTTTTCATCTCGATAAACATTGGCATAATCTGGTTTAATATCCATTAAATCTGAAACAGATTTTCTTGATTTATCCACTGCATAGTTTTGAAATAGTTCTCCAATTTGATAAAATAACATTACGGATACTGCTTCTGGGAATTCTTCGATAAAAAAAGCTCCTATTGTTGCTATGGTCATCAAGAAGTTTTCGTCTAAAAATTTGCCATGAAAGATATTTCGAATAGATGATTTGATTACATCATATCCAACAATGAAATACGCTATTATATATACAGCACTTTGATAATTTTTTTGAGGAAACGGAAAGAAACTTGCTAATATTAATAGGATTATACAACATATTATTTTAATGATTTGTTTTTGCATTTTTGTGGTCATTTATTATCCTTCTTTCAATGTTACATCAGGTTCGGTTTGTTTGATGACTTTTTTGATATTTTCGATTGCTTCTTCCAAATTTTCTTCCTGGCATTCAAAAGTTAATTTTTGAGTCATGAAATTAACACTTACATTTTGGATTATTTTTATTTTATTTAAGGATCTTTCTAATTCATTGGCACAATTTGCACAATCTAAATTATAAATTTTATATTTGTATTGATTCATTTTTCGTCCTTCTTTCTTTTTAAGGTAAATGATTTATGTGATCTAAACCCATTTGAAATAATTTGGTAATATGTATATCTTCTAACGTATAATATACTTCTTTTCCGCTTTTTCGATATCGAACTACGCCATTGTTTCTTAAAATTGCAAGCTGATGGGAAATGGATGATTTTGTCATGTTTAAAACATTTGCTAAGTCACAAACACACATTTCATGATGCGTTAATGTAAATAATATTTTGCATCTGGTTGGATCCCCAATTAATTTAAATATGGTTGCTAATTTTTTAAACCGTTCTTCTGGGTACATTTTTTTTTGAATTTCTTCGACAATTTCTTGATGAATTATATTACAATCACACGCATATTCGTTTTTTATCATTTTTCTAATACCTCATATTCTAAATCAATAGTTGAATTATTATTCAATCTTTATTCATTATAGTTGAATACTTATTCATATGTCAATCTTTATTTTTTGTTACTTTATAGTTTAAAAATAATAGAAACTTTTTTAGACATAATAAAAAAACCTATTTTTCATTTAATAAATATGAATTACATTTTATTTTTGAACAAGGTTTTTTTAATCCATTTTCTTTTATTATTTATTTTAAATAAATCAATACATATTGTATTTATACCTTTTTCTTTAAATGCTTACTAGTAATATTCCAACTTTGACTATTTTGTCCTAGTCCATGAATTAAAATCTACTCTTTTTACTTAAAAATTGTTTTAATGATAAATAGAATGCAATTATTATCATTATTACAGCACAAATGACATTGTATATATTGCTATCGTTATTGGAAATACCTAAAACTTTTGAACAAACCGGATTTGTAAATGTGGTAATAAATGATGCCATTAATAAACTAATTGATATTTTATAATAAAGAGCAATTTTAGTAAATGTACATATTAAAATCGAAATCCAAACAAATAAAAGCACAAGTGATGCAATTATGTAACTATTTAATAACCAATCTCCACCATTAACAAAATTAATTGTAAATAATAACACATAAATTAAAATAGTGATAATTAATGATATTTTACATAACATATATTTTTTATTTTTAAGATAAAAAGGTAAACTTGTTACTGAAAAGGAAATCATTATTCCTAATACAACTATAAAAAACCAAGACAGTTTATGATCTATTGCTAAATTACAAATAAAACAGGTAATAATTCCAATGAAATAGCCGATATTTGTAATATGAAATAGCCATCTTTTTATGGTTCTATACTTTTGAATTTCTCTTTTTTCTTTATTCAGGGATTCATCATCACAAGCTGTGAAAAATTCATGTTCTGATATATTTAATTCTTTACATAAATTCGTAATAATGATTATATCAGGATAAGTTACTCCTCTTTCCCATTTTGATATTGTTGTAGGATTTACATATAATTTATTTGCTAAGTCTTCTTGAGTTAATCCTTTTTCTTTTCTTTTTTCTGCAACATATTTCCCAAAATTTCTTTTATCTTGCATAATATTACTTCTCCTTTCAAAAATTATTTTATTATTTACTATCATTTATAGCAATGGCTGGTTAAGCTACTTACATGTTTACTATTATTCTAAATAATAACCTAGTACACAAAAGTCGGACACTCTATAAATAGCTTTTAAATGAAAGGATTGTAACTTGTAATTTACAGGGAATGGTCCTTTTAATTTTATAACTACTGACTAATTTTAAGTTTATTAATTATTTCCTTATATTTTAAAAATTCTTTATTATCTTTATCAATTTGTAATATATATAATATTTTTCCAGATAATTTTTTTAAATATTTTTCTGGAAGAATATCTATATTACATCTTTTTAGATGCGAATGAAGTCCAAATTTATTTATGTAATATACTTCTTTTCGAATTTCTTTACGATATTTTGAGCACACTTGTGCTTTTTCATTCACTACAATTCCAGTCACATTTTGACTAGAATTTCTCTTAATGATGTGAATTTTATTATTATTTAATTTTAACCTCAACTTATATAATAATTTTCGAACTTTCATGATCACTTCTTGCGGATTAAAATTTCCAGAAAAAGTCATATCATCTGAATATCTTGTATAAGTAATTTGATTCAAATCACACCAAGAACCAATTGTCTCATCAAAATTTTTCATTACAAGATTTGATATATATGCTGATGTTGGAGATCCTTGGGTTAAATGATTATCATAAGTACATAAATATGTTAGAACCATACCCACCGATTCTGGAAAATATTCTATAGAAAAGCAACTATTATAAATATCAATAAAA
>CAOKLK010000153.1 GCA_948469295.1 uncultured Mycoplasmatota bacterium | reverse complement strand
ACCGACTCCATCGTTGGAAATGGTGCTTGTTGTTCTTCTATGAACGGTTTATTTAGATTGTTCGTTGTATCTGAAAACTCTAGTTTCATAGAAGGTGCTTGATCTTCAAACGCCAATTCACTTTTTGGACTTTCTATTTTATTTTCGTTGTTTGTTATATTTATTGAATTATTTGTTTCTGCTAGTTTTCGTTCTTTTTGATCTTTTTTTCCAAAAAATAAAATAATTAAGAATGCTAGCACTAAAATGGATATCGCTATAAAGAGGTACATGCCAAAATTATCGTTGCTGTACAAACTTTTTAAAAAATCCATTTTCTCACCACCTTTTATTCTAAAGATAGAATATCATAAAAATCTTTTAAAAGTCAATACTGATTCCAAAGATTCTTTTTTTTCTTCTTGTTTTATTTATATGTTTATTTTAATTATTTTATGTCTATTCTTTTTGTTTGTAGTATTTTTTAAAACTATATCTACAAAAAAAGAAATACTTACATATTTCTTGTCATTTGATTCATCACTTGTTGGACTTGTTTTCGACTTGGTTTTCTTCCCATACTACTCATCATCGCTTCAATCATCTTTTCATTGATTGGTGGATTTTTTTTCATGTATTTTTTCATTACTGTTCGAGAAATTATAAAACCTAAAATTGCTCCGATTACAAGTCCTAATAGTACTAATAGAATGTCCCCTAACATAAATCTTCTCCTTTGTAATTTTTATTTTACTAAGAATTATTAATGAATTCAACTGTTATACATATATTTTTTCTAACCAAAAGTAATCTTTATTAACAAAATCACAAAAAAATAAATTGGATACCGATTCTAAATCTTTGATAAATGTTGGTCTTAATACGGTACTTTCTAGTCCTAAGTAAGTTTTACAAACTGTTAATTTCGTATTTTCATGACGATAAATATCATGAATTTGATGAACATTGCTATATTTTGTATAAAAATAATTGTCTTTATATTTTTTAAATAACTCTATATCTAATTGTTTTGGATTAAATGGTTCGATTATTTTTTGAAATAAATCTAACCCTAATTCGATTTCCGTTCGATCCACATAATAAATTTGTTCTAATGTATGAAATAAATGATAAGGATTTTTTTTGGTTAAATTTGCGTATTCATTTTTAATTTTAAAAATATAAAATTGTCTCATAACTTCACCCAAATTTATCCTATCAAATACATTTTAAAAAATATGTCGAAATTTGTTATTTTAATAATGATTCTACTTTTACTTTTAATGTTTCATAATCCATTCCCATTTTTCTTAATACTTCTTGTGGATGCCCACTAAAACCAAAGTCATTGACTCCTAAAATATAATCATTATTTGTTGCTATACGATTCCAAATGAGAGATGATCCTGCTTCGATAACGATTCTTTTCGCATTTTCATCTAATATTTCTTTTTCGTATTCTTTTCCCTCACTTAGAAAAAGCTCTAAAGAAGGAATGGATACTACTCTTAAGTCATAGCCCATTTTTTCCAAATCATAAGCAATTTGTAAGGCATAGATTAATTCACTTCCACAACTAATTAAAATACCATCTAATTTTTCTTTTTCCTTTTTCACAATATAAGCCCCCTTGGAAACTAAGGATGCATTGGTACCTGGTAATTTTGGAGAATCATTTTGAGTGATAATAATTGAGGAAGGTAATTGTCTATTTAAAATATCTTCCCATACTCCCATTACTTCTATAATATCAGCAGGTCGATAATTAATTAAATTTGGAATAGTGCGAAGCATCGTTAACTGTTCTACAGGTTGTAAAGCTGGACCTTCTTCTCCTACCGAAATGGTATCATGGGTAAAAATATATGTTACTGGTAAATTCATAAGTGTTGTCATTCGTAGAGATGGCTTTAGAAAATCTGCATAAATTAATTTTGTACTTCCATACACTTTTAGTCCACACATGGCCATACCATTTAAGATAGAAGCCATGGCTTGTTCTCGATGACCAAAATATATATTTCTTCCAAGGATATTTTTATTGGTGTGCATGTTGCTTGATGTAATATAGGTTTGACAAGTAAGAGCAGAATCTGCACTTCCTCCCAAAAATAAATTTGTTTTTGCAGCTATTAAATTCATTATTTTTAAATTTGTTTCTATTAATGGTTCTCGATAACCATCATTAATCTTATAAGCATTCGATAAAAAAATGGTTTTTATTCTTTTTTCTGATATAGCATTTACTACTTCTCGAATTTTAGGATTCGTATTATTGGCTGCTTTGTGATACATTTCAAGCCATTTATTATATTTTTTATCCGTTCTTTCGGTTATATTTTTTTGCATATAAATTAAGCTGTCTTTTGACACTTCAAAAGGTGGTAAAAAAAGATTCCATTTTTTTCGTAAACTTGCGACATCATCTACTGTTAACGGTTTATTGTAAACGATAGTTTTATTTTCATTAAAAGATTCTTTTCCCAAATTATTTTTAATAATTATGATAGCAGGTTTTCCACTTCTTTTGGCTGAAGCAATGGACTTATCAATATCTCGAACGTTGCTTCCATCTTTTAAATAATCAACATAAAGGCCAAGACTTGAATATTTTTTTATTAAATCTTCCTCATAAATAGACTCTAATGAACCATCACTTGTCATATTGGTTACATTATATAAAAATATTAAATGATCTAATTTTTGGGCAGCAGCAAAGGATAATGCTTCGGTCGAAATTCCTTCCATCATATCTCGGTCGCTACAAAGACAATAGACATCGTAATCAAATAATTTTAATTTTTCATCTTCATCAGTAATTAAACTCTGATAATATCTTCTTGCCATGGCAATTCCTATAGCATTTCCTATTCCAAGTCCAAATGGTCCTGATGTAATATCAATTCCTGGAGTAATTCCATACTCTGGATATCCTGGAGTAATGGAACCAAGGGAACGATATGCCATTAAATCTTCTTTTTTGATATCAAATCCAGCAATATGTAACGCTGCATAAATGAGACTTGAAAAATTTCCAGACGAGATAACCAAACGATCTTAATTGATCCAATTTGTTTCGTTTGGACGTAA
>CAOKLK010000152.1 GCA_948469295.1 uncultured Mycoplasmatota bacterium | reverse complement strand
GACTCTGAAATTCTATTTATAACAATCAAAAAAGAAACCTTAATAGAAAGACTTTATAACCATATTACCAAAAATGGCAACCACAGAGTTCTATTTCTAGGAATGAGTAACGTCGGGAAAAGTAGTATTATCACAGAAATTGGTAGAATAAAAGGAGCTAAAATAGAAACCTTAATAAGCGAAATGCCCAATACAACCCTAGCATTCTTAAAAAACAAAATAGATCAAATTACTATCATTGATGCACCAGGATTCAATTATCAAAATCCAATAAGTCTAGATTTATTACAAAAAAGCGTTTCCAAAAAGCATTTTAAACCTATCACAATGCAAATGAAACAAAACACATTATTATGTTTTGAAAAAATAATTTACATGAGTCAAAATTTAGAAAAGAATAGTATTACATTTTATGGAAATAATACTTTAAATTTAGAAAAAAAATATCGTCTTGATTTCGAAGATTATCAAATAGAAGAAATAGAAATCAAAGAAAATTCAGATTTTGTTCTACCTGGAATATGTTTTTTTAGTGTGAAACAGAAAAGTACATTAAAGATAATTCAAAAAGCCAAAATAACATATGAAATAAGACCTTCACTTATCGGAGGAAGCCATGATTACAATTAAACTTTTAGAAGAAATGAATGTCAAAGAATTCGTCACAGTCCATCTAAAATGTTGGGAAGAAACTTATTTTGGAATCTTCAACGAAGAAGTATTTCACAAAAGATTTCAAAAAAAAGAAGAAAGAATTCATCACATCAAACAAAGGCTGTTAGAAAAAGAAAAGTATCAATATTATTGTTTACTAGATAACACAGAAATTGTAGGAATTATGATTTTCAGTATATTAGATCAACATGCCTTATTAGATGCGTTATATTTAAAAAAAGAATATCAAAAAAAAGGATATGGAAGTAAAATGCTAAGCATATTAGAAAAAATCTTAAAACAAAAACAAATCAAAGAATATTCCATATATGTTTTCAAAATTTTACCTTCCAATGAATTTTTTATAAAAAAGGGAGCTCAAAAACAAACAGAAGATTGGATTACAATCCATAACAAAGATTACGAAGAAAATGAATATATAAAAAAAATAGGAGAGTAGTATGAGTAAAATAAGAGTAATGGATGAAACCCTTGCCAATAAAATTGCCGCTGGAGAAGTAGTCGAAAAATGTTCTTCCATTGTAAAAGAATTAACCGAAAATAGCATTGATGCTGGAGCAAAAGTAGTGATGATTCATCTTCAAGAAGGAGGAATCAAAGGAATCAGTGTCATTGATGATGGTTCAGGAATGGACAACGAGGATGCCTTATTAGCATTTCAACGACATGCCACTAGTAAATTATATAAAGACGATGACTTATTTTTTATTGATACTCTAGGGTTCCGCGGAGAAGCTCTTCCATCCATCGCAAGTGTTTCTCATGTTATCCTAAAAACTTCGACTGGAAATGTTGGAACATACTTAGAAATAGAAGGCGGAAAATTAAAAACAAACGAAAGTGCCGATGCGAGAAAGGGAACGATTATCGAAATCGATCACTTATTTTATAATACCCCAGCTCGTTTAAAATACTTAAAAAGTGAACAATCCGAATTAGCATCATGTGTAAGTTTTTTAGAAAAATTTGCCCTTGCTCATCCAGAAGTAAGTTTCACACTCACGAATGATAACCGAACGCTTTTAAAAACGAGTGGAAGTAACAATCTTCACAAAACAATTCATGAAATCTATGGCCTTCAAATATCTAGTAAAATGATCGAAGTAAAAAACAGCAACGATGATTTCGATTGTTATGGATATATTTGTAAACCAGAAATTTTAAAATCTAACCGTAATCATATGATAGTGATTGTAAATGGACGAGTAATCAAAAACTACGAAATACTAAAAGCCATCAATGATGCTTATTATACCTACAAACCAGATACCAAATATCCAGTGGTCGTATTAAAAATAGAAACCGATCCAACCTTAATTGATGTAAACATTCATCCTACTAAACAAGATATTAAAATCAATAAAATGCGAGAATTATATGAATTAATTACAACAACTATCAAAGATGCATTATATCAAAATTTACTTATTCCAAATGCTGTAGAACGAATGAGTAACTTAAATCCAATCAAGCAAGATATTATAAATACCGTAATCAAAGAACAAGAAGAAACCTATGAAAAAGACGAAAAAATACAAGCAACCTTTGACTTTGTAAAAGCAGAAGAATCACAAGAAGAAAATATTACCTATAATTCCGAAATAAAAGAATTAAAATTATATCCAGTAGGATTAGCTCATGGAACCTATATAATTGCTGAAAATGAGAATGGAATATATTTAATTGATCAACATGCAGCACAAGAAAGAGTAAATTATGAACGAAACATGAAACATTTAAAAGAAAAAAAAGTAACCACCACCGAATTACTTTTTCCAATTACCATCGAACTATCTAATAGCGAATTTGAAAAACTAAAAGAACAAAAAGAAATTCTTCAAGAAATGGGATTTAAATTAGAAGAATTTGGATTAAATACCTACATTATCAAAAGCCATCCAACATGGTTATTAGAAGGCAAAGAAGAAGAAAGTATTCGTAAAATTATTGATTTAATCCTTGGGGGATTAGATGGATTTGACCGTGTAAAATTTAATGAAAGTATAGCGATCACATTAGCATGCAAAATGAGTATCAAAGCAAATATGCATATTTCCCACACCGCTCAAGAAGAATTATTAAATGAACTTTGCCAATGTGACAATCCATACAATTGTCCGCATGGAAGACCAACTATTATCAAATTTAGCATTTATGATTTAGAACGAATGTTCAAAAGAGCAATGAATTAATATAAATAATTTTAATGCTGTTGCCAAACTGGAGTATTTATAATGAATATTCCAGTTTTTAATAAAAAAAGTATTGTTTTTTATTAAAAATGCTTTATTTTAAGGCAAACATACAAAACTTTAAGGTTTTTTACTACCAATTTACTACTTTTGAAACTGAAAATATAAGAAATTATAAAAATATGTGAATATCTTCTAATAACAAAAGTATCATAAGTTCCT
>CAOKLK010000151.1 GCA_948469295.1 uncultured Mycoplasmatota bacterium | reverse complement strand
GTCATCTCTAAGTCTTTAAATTCACTAGTTACTTCTTTATACTGTTTATAAGCAAGTAATCTTTCAATCAATACATCTCTTGGATCTTCTTCATATTCATCTTCTTCTAAATCTTTCTTCTTAGGTAATAACATTTTAGATTTCATCTCAATAAGTTCTGATGCCATTACTAAATACTCACTTGCAACTGATAAATTAAGTTCTTTCATAGCATGAATATAATCTAAATATTGTTTAGTTATTTCTTCTATTTTAATATCATAAATATCTATATCCTGTTCTTTAATTAAGTGTAATAAAAGATCTAGAGGCCCATCAAAATTTTCTATTGTTACTTTATATTGCATTTTTTCCACTACCTATCATAACTGCATAATTTTTTATTTCATCAAGAACTTCTAAAGCTTTAGAGGTGAATTCTGAATTATTAGAATTCATAAGATCTTCAAATGCTCCCATTACTTCTTGATAATATCCCATTGGATCATCAAGATATTCACCACCATGTGTAGATCTATTCTTATCTTCTATCAAATTATAAGATCTAATTTCGTCATCAATAAATTCAATTCCATGAACTGTTCCATAATCATTTATTTTGTTTTTATCAATAGTAGTTATAGATATTCTTTTATTAATATTACCAAGCATTGGAGCATAACTATCAGAAATTCGATATATAACATTTCCAACTTCTTGTTCCTCAACTAAGTTTCTATAATTTTCTTCTGGTCTGTTTGTATCTACTACAACCATATAATCACCTAATTTCTCTAATAATTATAACATATTTAGACAATATTTTAAATACATGCTATAATTTATTTGGTGATAACGCATGAAAAAATTTAACATGATAGATGAATCATTTACTTGTGAAAATTGTAATAACGAAGTACAAAAATTAGGATATACAGCTCGTGATCATTGTCCTTATTGTTTGTACTCTAAACACGTCGATATAAATCCTGGTGATAGATTAAATAAGTGTAAAGGATTATTAAAACCAGTAGGTATAGAAAAATTTAAAGATACGTTTAAAATATTATATAAATGTGAAAAATGTGGCATTAAACATAAAAACATCATGGCAAATGATGACGATATGGATTTGATTATTGAATTATCAAAGAAAGAGGTTTAAATAAAAAAACAGTAGATAAATTTTAATTATCTACTATTTTTTATACTTGATTTTTTAATAAATGATAAACTTATATTTTTATTTCCATCTGGATTTTTAGTAATAATTTCGCTTATTAAAAAGTCATCAGCATATTTAGATGACTTCATAAGTTCTTTATCTTTATATACTTTTTTAAATACTTCATCACCCATTGAACTTGATGCTACTATAGTTACAATACTAGCAGTACCATGTATAAGATTATCCATTAACATTTTCTTACGTTCAGTATCATCAACGCATGTCAAAAATCCCATTTCATTCTCTTCCTTTCGTAATTATATTTTTACTACAAGCTCCGTTTTTAAACGGGGTAATATACATATTATCATTACAAAAAGTATATGTCAATTATATTTATTCTTTTTCATTAAGTTTTTTTGTATCCACATTATTAATGGCGTCGAATCTCTTTGATATTTTATCAGTTGTTATATGAATATCATTAGCATCACGACTTACCGCATCAATACTTCTAGATAACTTATCCCATCTTTCTTTATACCTTCCAAAATCTATTGCAAGCTTATTTAATTCTTCATGAATTACACTTGTATATTTATCTTTTTCAATATTTTTAATAACAAGTTCTATGGTTGTTAACGTACTCATAAGTGTTGTTGGAGAAGCAATCCACACCCTTTTTTTATAAGCATATTCTATTATGTCCGAGTGATATGCATTAAGTTCTGCAAAGATAGCTTCTGCTGGTAGAAACATAATGGCTTGATCACTTGTAACACCTTTAATAATATATTTACTAGCAATTGCGTCAATATGTTTTTTTACGTCTATTTTGAATTGTTTTTCGGCATTTTGTCTTTCAACAATACCAGCTTTTTTATCAATCATTAATCTATAGTTATCCAGTGGAAACTTAGAGTCTATTGCAATCGTTCCAAGTGGTTCTGGTGCAAATAAAACACAGTCAGCAATAACTCCAGTATCAAATGAATACTGTAATTTATAAACGCTATCATTATTTTCACCAAAAACACTTACTAAAATATGTTTTAAATTTACTTCACCAAAAATACCTCTAGTTTTTTTATCAGTTAAAATTGATTGTAAAGAAATAATATCAGTTGATAAACTATCTATTTTTCTTTGTGCTTCATCTATCTTAGATAATCTTTCTAATACCGATGTAAAGGTTTTATTGGTTTTTTCAAAGTTAACATCTAATCTTTCATTTACATGATCATTTATTAAATTAAGTTTTCGCTCTATTCTATCATTTAATTTTTCAAAGTCATTATTCAAATTATTAGTTACACCAGATTTAAACTCTCCTAACTCTTTTATCATGTTAGTTTCTAGTTTTCCTAATCTCTCAGTTATATTACTTTCGTTAATATTTTTTGATATAGAAAATATTACTAATATAACAATTAATACAAGCAATCCTATAATGATATATTCCATATTTACACCTCCATACTATATACAATTATACAACATAAAATAAATTATTTGTAGATTATTATTAATTCAATACGAAATTTCTACTAATTATTCTTTAATCAAAACAATATTCCATTATGTAATTATAATTTTTTCCAATTTTAATTCTAAATTCATTTTCTACCTCCCTTCAATTTAATCATTATCCAAAACTTTTAAAATTCCTCTAAAAAATTTTTAAAAAATAAAAAAAGTGAATTAAACACTTTTTAAACCTTCTATCCCACCTATAATACTATAACAATGATATCCTAGGGCATTTAAAATTTTAGAACAAGAAAAACTTACTTCACCCTTGTTACATATTAAATAATAAATTCTTTCTTTATTTAAATAAGATTCTGGACTTTTTAAAAGATTAATTCTTGAAATATTTATACTACCTGGTATATTTCCTTTTTCAAATTCCGTTGGTATTCTTAAATCAATTATTAAATTATTCCTATTTAT
>CAOKLK010000150.1 GCA_948469295.1 uncultured Mycoplasmatota bacterium | reverse complement strand
CTAATACAATAATATAACTTAAATAACGCAAACAAGAACGATATAAACTATGTTTAAAATCGTTAATAAATCTATTTAATATATTGTAAATACTTTTCATAAAAACCATTCAACTTATCCTCCTTAACAGGTGTCCAAAAAGGACTATCTTTACTAAAATCTATTATTTGATCTGTATCATACATTTCATAATGTATTTTTCTTTTATGACTATAAAAACAACCAAATTCTTTCTTTCCAACAAGTTCATCTTTTTGTTTTTCAAAATCATGATAAACAACACAATGTGTTAAAAAATGTAAATAAGTATGACAATCAACAATTGTATTAATTTGTTCACGCATTACAAGTTGCAATCTTGAAAAAACTTGACTTGTTAATATAAATACACGTTGTTGTTTTCTGTTTTGCGAAATAACTTGAAACATATTTACATCAGCATTCTTACTTTCTAATGAATTAAATAAAATATGAGCTTCATCGATTAAGAAAATAACTGGTTTATCATAATTAAAAAACAACTGATAATATCTTTCGAATCTAATTACATTTTCTTTTTTAATATGTTTTAAAATATCAAAGTTTATAGTGACATTAGTAACTAAATAAACATCATTCCAATCTAGAAAAATATTTGAAACTAAACGAACTGCCGTAATAGTTTTACCAGATCCTTGTTTACCGCAGAAGCAATAGACTCCGTGATATGGAAATCGCGTTTTTTTCCACTCAAGCAAATATTTTACATGTGATGGAAATTGTAAAAGATTAACATCAGCTTTTAAATCTTTTCTTCGCATATTTCATCATCCCAAAATTCTTGATCAACAATACAATTGATTTTTTCTTGCAAATCTCGAATTTCTTTTCTACATTTTTTATATTGAATACTATATATAATTAAACTAACAATTAACAGAAAACTACTCATTTTTATCTAACTCCTTCACATTAATTCCTCGCACTTTTTTAAATTGTTGTAACATCATTTTATATACTTTTTTTTCGTAACAATTAACAGTAATCAAAATATTACCGTTTCTTTTATCTAAAACTTGAAAACTTTTCATAAATCTACCTACTTCCTATACGAAAACCTTTTCCAATAAAGGCGTCAATAATCATATTAATTAACATCACGATAACTGAAATTGTTAAAGCAAGCCATCCGCTCAAAGCCAAAATTGGTTTAATTACATCTAACAAAGCAACATAATAAACAGTTATATCCATTATTTTTTACACCTCATTTTCTTTAAAATTCTATTTAATTTATCATTAATTCGATCGTAATCAAACGATTGTATAATAAGAACAAGAAGCACAAAAGAATTTATAATCAAATTAATTAAACAAATACAAAATAATATATCTAAATTATCCATAAAATCCTCCTAAAAAAATAAGAGGAACAAAGTTCCTCAATTACTAGACATGAAATCCATGGCCAGCGAAAGCACTTTGTAACATTGCGATTCCTTTACGTGAACCCCAATAGAATAAATACAAAGTTAAACATGCAGCAATTACGATTCCAAGTACGCTAGCAATATTTGCAACAGTTAAATTATCTGTAAAGATAGCTAAAACTGTTTGAATACCAGTTTTTACAGTCTCAAAATTGAACGTAATTGTACTAGCAGTTGTACCCTCCATATAAAAACCCCCTTAAATTCTTTTTTCTCCTTTTAAGAAAGGAGATGAGAAAGTCAAGCACAAACACTTTCTAGATTTCATAATGAAATGTTTTCGTTCATTTCTTGCGAACGCACAATGCTAAAAAAAATTACATTGACATTTTTAGTAATTCTAACTCTGCAGGAGTTAAAAATACTAATTTCTTTAATGTATCAGTTAGTTGGATTTCAACTGCAGTATAAGGATTTCCGCTTTTTGAAATTCTTTCAACTAAAATTGCTTTAATTTCCATAGATTTTACCTCTCTTTCATATTTAAATTAAAACATATAAAAAAATACTACTCGACCAAATCATAAAAAAAGCTAGATAAAATCTAGCAAAACTTATACAATTTTAAGAAACAATTTTTGTAATTTACAAAAATAAATTTATGCTTTCGTTTTTTAAATTTATAATTAATATCCTTTTTTCTTAAAGGCAAAAAATTTAAAACTTCATCAATATTGTCAAAATATGAAACAATATTATCATTTAAATCATACAAAACATAATAATTTCTATTCAAAATAATCCTTTCTAGATTATTTTATATGGTTCGCATCCTACATCAAGCGCCATTAAGAATTGTAAAATCCTCGATTAACATTGGTTTCCGAGGATTTTTTATTGTATTTATAAAATATCAAACTAGCACAAAATATTATAAAATTTTAGTATTTGGTAATAATTTCGGCACTTCAATTTTGAATATTTAACATTAATAGATGAATGCCCTCACAAACTAAATGAATTTCCCATAGTTTAAAACAGGTGAAGAAAAATGATGTTGATTTTTAGTGCTTTTGTAGCAAGCTTAGATGGACTTTTAATTGGACTTAGTTTGAGACTGAGTCATCAAAAATTAACATATTTTAATATTTTTATTTTATTTTCAGGAAATATTTTTCTCTATTCTACATTACTTTCTATATACTTTTTATTTCATTTTCAATTTGTTACTAAATTTATTTCTACTATTTTTTATATTTTTTTGGCTTATAATAGTTTTTCTCAAAAAAATAAAGAAACATTACCAGAAACTACTTGTTTAAATTTTTCGTCTTGTCTTTTTTTAACTTTGGTCCATTCGATTGATGGTGCTTTGGTTTCTTTGGGTTTTGTTTATGAATATCCTATTTTTCTTATTATTTTCCTCTTTAGTTTTATGGCTGTTTTGTTAATGGTAATTGGAAATTATGGGGGAAGTTTTTTTCAAAATATAAAAAAAAGCAATTATTATGGTGCCTTTCTTTTTTTACTTCTTGCAATTTTCAATCAGTTTTTTTCATAAGATTTTCATAATCATTTAACACTTGTAATAATTCTTCTTCGGTTTTTGTGCTACAAATTTTAATTTTTGTTTCTTTTGAATTTGGCATATTTTTTAAATAATATAAGATATTAGCCCGAATTTCTAAAAGAGCT
>CAOKLK010000149.1 GCA_948469295.1 uncultured Mycoplasmatota bacterium | reverse complement strand
ATCTCTACCTCAAAATTCTAAGCCAATTATCGGAAAGGTTTCATCGGTTAACATACTTCATAAATAAATACCTATTATCCTTGGATATGCCATGTTCGCACTCTTCTTTTTGCCTTTTAAATCATTAATAGTAATATTATAATAATCAGCTACAGTTTTTTGAATTCCCTCAATACTATTTTGAGAATATATATTTTTATTGATAAAGTCCTTTAATGCTTCATTAGCAAATTCTAAATCAATATGATCTGGTACAACCATTGCTGTATAAGCCATCAAACGATTAATAGCACCTTCTAAAAAACGGATATCATTTTGACAACTGTTAGCGATAAATTCAACAACATCTTCATCCAATTTATTATCAATACTAGTATTAATAAGCTTTTGTTTAATAATTTTACATCGGAGTTCAAAGTCTGGAGGATAGATATCCACAGGAAGTCCCCACATAAAACGACTTCGTAAACGTTCCTCTAAAATTTTCAAATCATCTGGCGATCGATCCGAGCTAATAATAATCTGCTTATTTGCTTGATGAAGTGCATTAAATGTGTGAAAAAATTCTTGTTGTGTTTTTTCAGCTCCAACTAAGTATTGAATATCATCAATAATTAATACATCTACATTTCGATATTTACTTTTAAACTGATTTGCATATTCTACAGTGTTATTTTTATTTTCTAAATTCGCAATACCTGTATAGTCATTCATAAACATATCACTTGTTGTATATAATACTTTCTTATTTGAATGATCCACAATATAATTCCCAATTGCATGCATCAAATGAGTTTTTCCAAGACCACTTTTCCCATAAATAAAAAGGGGATTATGAATTTTACCAGGTTGCTCTGCTACTGCCATACCCGCCACTTTGGCGAGTCGATTAGAATCCCCTACTACATAATTATCAAAATTTAACTCTGGAATCAAATTAGATTGCCATAATTCCTCTATTAATGTAGAATCAGTAGAAAAAATCTCTTGTTGTAAGTTATCCACAATTTGATTTTGTTCTTCTTCTAATAAAAATTCAATATCATAATTAATTCCAGTTAATTTAAAAAAAGTATCTTCAATTAAGGAATAATAGTTTTCTCCAAGCATACGTTTATGTATGGGCATAGGGACTTGAATTCTAATTTTTCGTTGATAATTATCAATATTTAACAAAACCAGATCAGGAAACCAAGTATGAAAAGAGGCAGGATTAATATCTCGATATATAGAATCAAGAAAATTTTGCCATAAAGTACTCGTTTCTGTTTGCAACCATCCTCACCCCACATTCTACAGGCTTTTTTATCCACTTCATTGTATCAAAATTCCTTATTTGAAAACAAGTATAAATACTATATTCACACAAATATCACAATTTATCAACAAAAACAAATGAAGTTAAAAACTATAAAAAAAGCAGTTATCCACATTATCCACAATTTCTGATTAAAAAATTATCAACAGGAATATCTTGGCAACGTTAATAATGTGGTAACTTATCAACATCAATGTGAATTTGTGAATAAAGCAGAATTTCTTGACTTTTATTTCGTAATAATATTATAATAAGGGAGCAAAAAAGGAGGGAACATATCATGAAAAGAACTTATCAACCAAATAAAAGAAAAAAAGCAAAAAAACATGGCTTCTTCGCTCGTAAAGAAACTAATATTTTAAAAAGAAGAAGAAAAAAGGGACGCAAACAATTATGTAAATAAACCACATTATGTGGCTTTTTTCATAAATGAAAGAAGATGTGGTATGAAAAAGTATGAAATAGTGAAAACTCATGAAGAGTTTAACGATATTATAAAAAATGAAAAATATTTAAAAAATTCTTTTTATAATATATATATAAGGAAAAACAATGAAAATTTTCCTCGATTTGGAATAGCGGTAGGAAAAAAACTAGGAAATGCTGTTTTTCGAAATAAAATGAAAAGAAGAATGAGAATGATTTTAACAACACATAAAAAAGAGTTTTCAAATAGTTACGATTATATTATAATAATGAAAGAAAAAAGCAAAATAGCAACATATCAAGAATTAGATCAAATGTTGTTAGAACTTTTATCAAAAAGGAGATAATATGAAACATAATAAAAAAATATTAAGTGTTTTGTTATTAGCAATAATTTTGCTAACAAGTGGTTGCGGTAATAGTAATTACATAAAATCAGAAGATAACAAAGTTGTAATGAATGAAGAAACTGGTCAAAGTTTACAAAAAGACATATTATGTAAACCAACAGAAGAAAACTTATACAAAATATATGAAGAGCATAATGATCAGTTAAATGTTAAATTAGAAGATTTACCTGAATGTAGTGAATTTAAATTAAATAGCATTCCATATCATAGTTTATGGGAATCAATATTTGTAAAACCACTAGCTTGGTTAATTCTTCAAATGGGTTACTTACTAAAAAACTTTGGTTTTGCTGTTATGATAGTTGGAATTTTAATTCGTTTCATTTTATTTCCATTATCAATTAAAACAATGCGTCAAACAGAAAATATGAAAAAAGCAAATCCTGAAATTCAAAATTTAGAAAAAAAATATGCGAATCGTAAAGACAGTGAAAGTATGATGGCAAAAAGTCAAGAAATGATGTTGATTTATCAAAAATACAAAATAAATCCAGTGAGTGGATGTTTAGTATCCTTCATTCAAATACCATTATTCTTTGCTTTTTTACAAGCAATCAATCGTGTCCCAGCAATTTTTGAGGGAGAATTATTTGGAATGTATCTTGGAATGACACCTTGGAAGGGAATTAGCAATGGGCAATATATTTATATACTTTTAATATTATTAATCATTGCAACAACATATTTTTCTTTTAAAAATTCCATGAATCAAAATAATAATATGGGAAATAACGAAGTAATGAAGCAAATGGATTTAATGTTTAAATTTATGATAGTAATGATATCAGTAGCCTCCTTTAGTTTACCTACAGCGTTAGCATTTTATTGGATTGTAACAAACGGCTTTATTGTATTACAAAATACATTAGTAAAAAAAGTTTTAGCAAAAGAAACTTCACATAACGAAGAGAAGAAACCAAAAGAAAAAGTAAAAAACGCCAAAATTGTAAAAACTTCAAAGAAAGCA
>CAOKLK010000148.1 GCA_948469295.1 uncultured Mycoplasmatota bacterium | reverse complement strand
ACAAAATGGGTTTGAATATTTTTTACATCATTCGGACTATACTTATAATGAATTATTGGGAATTCTGGATTATTTGCTTCATTTGAAAGATAATTCCAAAGAGAAAAAAGTTTATCGGGAATATATTCAGAGTTATTTATGTCAAGCGACTTTTCAAGATATAAAAATTGGGGTTTTGTCGGATACTCATATTGGAGATAAAGGTGCAAGATGGGAAATGATATCTGGGGCTTATGAGGAATTTGCACATCAAAATATTACGCATGTTTTACATTTGGGAGATATGATGAATGGAAAATATGGCAATTATTATAAAAAACAATATAGTATAGAAAAGTGTTATGATCAAATTAATCAAATTGAAAGGCTTTATCCGAAAGATTTTCTTACTTATATTTTATTTGGAAATCATGAATATTCTTTTTTGCAATTTGGAATTGATCCGGTGAAAGAAATTCAGTCTAGGAATCCTCATCTTCAGGTTTTGGGTTATCGTTCTGCTTATGTAAAATGGAGAAGTAAGATTTTATATTTGAAACATGATATTCATAAAAATTTATTTTGTGCACCTTATCATTATAAAAATGATTTGGTTCTTCGAGGACATTCTCATACTTTTTCTTATGATAGCTATAAAAGAATTTTGAATGTTCCTACTTGTAGTAAAAATTATCCAAATGGAACAGGAGATTATGGTTTTTTGATTTTAAGAATGAAACATGATCATATTTATATGAATTATTATGAGTTTGTTAAACATCCCAAGTTGGTGTTGAGTAGAAAATTATGAGTTGAATTTTTCTTTTTTTTATGTTAGAATAGCGTTGAAATCGATGAGAAAAGACACGATTATATATGATTTTTTTGAAGAGAGTAAGCGGTTGGTGAGAGCTTATAAGAATAATATATAATTACTACTTTTTGAGAGGCTTAAAAAAGTCCGGAGGAATCCGTTATTTAATAAAGTATATTAGGATGGTACCGTCAATTTTGACTCCTTGGTAGCATTCTTTTTTTACTTTTTTAGGGGATGGTTTTATTTATTGTTTTCAGGAATTGGTATGGTATGCATTATTCATCTTTTATGCAGATGGTACAACGGATGCTATCAAAATTTGTAATGATGCAAATCATATTGATTATTTTAATCATTTACGAAATCAATCTTTGAAGTTTGCATCGATTTGTGAAGGAATTGGATTTGAAATTCAATATATTCAAAAAATTATATATCGTTTAGGTTCGATGGATGCTTTTATTTTTTTGAATTTTCATTTGAAAGAAATTTTAAATGATTATCAATTTGTTTACCGAACTCTTCCATCTTTTAAAGTTTATGGAAGACATATTAAATCTTTTGAAACTTATCGATTATTTGAAGAGTTTATATGTTGTTATGATCTTAGTTTAGTAGGGTTTCAACAGATGAATGAACAAGGTTATTTTCAAAATTTACGTAATTCTTGGGTGGATCCAGAAGCTATGCATATGTATTTGAAAGAGGAATATCAATTATTAAAAGTAAGGAGTATAGAAAATGAGTCGAAAGAGTAAGCTACAATTATATCGTCATGAGTTATTTGAACTAAAAAGTCAAATTCAGATGAAAGCTTTAACAGAAGAGCAACAACAAGAAATACAGGAAATGTATCAAGCATTGTTGCAAAAATATCGAGAAGAAATGTGGAGGGTGGAAAGTGAAAAATATCAAGGAAGATGAACATTTAAGTGTTTTAAATCATAGTTGTGCTCATTTGTTAGCACAAGCGGTCAAACATATTTATCCTCAAGCTAAATTTTGGGTAGGACCTGTTATTGAGGAAGGGTTTTATTATGATATGGATTTGGGAGATGTGACTTTAAAAGAGGAAGATTTGGAAATTCTAACAAAGGAAATGAAAAAGTTAGTAAAAGATGGAAAACGAATTGTTCGTCAAGAATTATCCAAAAGTGAAGCTCTTGCTATGTTTCAAGATGATCCATATAAAATTGATTTGATTGAAAATATGGAGAAAACAGAAGTTATTTCTTGTTATTCGCAAGGTGATTTTACGGATCTTTGTCGTGGTCCGCATGTTGCTAGTGTCAAGGAATTAAAGCATTTTAAGTTACTGAAGTTTAGTGGTGCTTATTATAAAGGGGATTCGAATAATAAAGTTTTGCAAAGAATTTATGGAGTTTGTTTTGAAAATGAAGAAGATTTGGAACAACATTTGCAAGAATTAGAAGATGCTAAAATGCGTGATCATAGAAAACTTGGAAAGGAACTTGAGCTTTTTATGAATCATGAACTTGTAGGACCTGGACTTCCTTTGTGGCTTCCAAATGGAGCTACGGTTCGATGTGAACTTGAAAATTATATTCGAGGTAAGGAAAAAGCTTTGGATTATCAACATGTTTATACTCCAAGTTTAGCATCTACGGAATTATATAAAATAAGTGGGCATTGGGATCATTATAAAGATGATATGTTTCCTGTTATGGAAATGGAAAATGAAGAAATGGTTCTTCGTCCTATGAATTGTCCTCATCATATGCTTATTTTTAAAAATAAAATTCATAGTTATCGTGATTTACCAGTTCGAATTGGAGAGCTTGCTCCAGATTTTCGATATGAAGCAAGTGGTGCAGTATGTGGTCTTGAAAGAGTTCGGGCTATGTGTCAAAATGATGCTCATTTGTTTGTACGTCCGGATCAAATTAAGGAAGAATTTTCTAAAGTTGTTGCTTTAATTTTAGATGTTTATCATGATTTTCATATTACAGATTATAGTTTCCGCCTTTCTTTGCGAGATAGGAATGATACGGAAAAGTATTTTCCAGATGATGAGATGTGGGATAAAGCAGAAAGTGAATTACGTACAGTGTTAACGGATCTTAATTTACCATTTTATGAAGCAATTGGAGAAGCTGCCTTTTATGGTCCAAAGTTAGATGTTCAGATTAAAACGGCGATTGGGCATGATATTACGTTATCTACTTGTCAACTTGATTTTTTACTTCCAGAACGTTTTGATTTAACTTATGTGAATGAGATGGGAGAAAAAGTAAGACCAGTTGTTATTCATCGAGCTATCTTAGGAACTTTCGATCGTTTTATGGCTTATTTGATTGAAGAGACGAAAGGA
>CAOKLK010000147.1 GCA_948469295.1 uncultured Mycoplasmatota bacterium | reverse complement strand
GATATCGTTCGTATGTATCTACCTCCTGATGCAAATTGTCTTCTTTCTTGTTTAGATCATTGTTTACGAAGTAAGAATTATGTAAATGCGATTGTCGCTTCTAAACATGTGAGACCCCAATGGCTTACAATGGAAGAAGCCGTTAAACATTGTACACAAGGTTTAGGTATTTGGGACTTTGCTAGTAATGATCAGATGAGTGAACCTGATTTAATCATGGCTTGTTGTGGGGAAACCCCTACTTTAGAAAGTTTAGCAGCAGTTTCTATTTTAAGAGAACATTTACCTAAATTAAAAATACGTTTTATTAACGTAGTAGATTTGTTTAAAATACAATCCCATACAAAACATCCACATGGTTTAACTGATCAAGAATATGATGCTTTATTTACGAAAAAGAAACCAATTTTATTTAATTTCCATGGTTATCCTTCTTTAATTCACGAATTATTATATGAGCGCTTTAATCATAATATTATTGTTAAGGGATACATGGAAGAAGGTTCTATCACGACCCCATTTGATATGCGTGTGCAAACTGAAATTGATCGTTATCACTTGGTTATTGAAGTATGCAATATGGTTCCTAATTTAGGAAGCAAAGGAATTTATTTAACAAAATTAATGCAAGAAAAATTAATTGAGCATAAACAGTATATCTATGATAATGGTGTCGATATGCCTGAAATTATTGATTGGAAATGGAAAAACGAAAAGTAGTTATTGCTAGAATAACTACTTTTTCAGAGTGTTGACAAAGTCAATGCTCTTTTCTTTTTTTAAGTTTTATTATATAATTGATTTGTAAGAACGCTTTATGTAATCCAAAATTGAAGCTTATGGTTCTTACTTTTTTTATGTATTTTTGGTATAATATAAATGGATTACATAATGAAAGTAAGTGATTATATGATGTCTATAAATAATGAAATTCAAAGTGAAATCTTAATGACAACTATGGAAGAGATTGTGCCAAAGAACAGTTTATTTCGTAAGATTGATAAATATATAGATTTCACTTTTATTCGTGATAAAGTAAAAGATCTATATTGTGAAAATAATGGAAGACCTAGTATTGATCCTGTTGTTCTATTTAAATTAGTTTTTATTCAAGCATTAGATGGAATTAAATCTATGCGAAAAACTTGTGAAAAAATAAAAGTAGATGCAGAATACAGATGGTTTGTAGCTATTCCTTTTGGCAAAGAAACTCCTCACTTTTCTACTTTTTCTAAAAATTATGAAAGAAGATTTAAAGATTCAGATATATTCGAAGAGATATTTGTAGAAATAGTAAATCAAGCAATTAAATATAATCTTGTGGATGGAACAACATTCTATACAGATTCAACACATAAAAAAGCAAACGCTAATAAAAATAAATTCGATGATGAAATTGTTAAAGTTGTAAAAGAAAGACGTAAATGGTTAGAAGATGAAATAAACGAAGAAAGAATAAAACAAGGAAGAAAACCATTTGAATATAAAGATGAAACAGAAGAAAAACATATTAAAGTAAGTGCAACAGATAAAGAAGCAGGATATTATCATAGAGATAATAAAGAAAAAGGATTTATGTACTTAGATCATAGAACAGTAGATGATAAATGTAATATCATAGTGGATGCTTATATTACGAAAGGAAATGTCCACGATTCAGAACCATTTATAAATCGTTGTGAATATATAAAAGAAAAATATGGATTCATTATAAAAAATTATGCATTAGATTCAGCTTATCTAACATTAGATATTAAAAAATTTTTTATAGATAATAGTATATTTGGAGTATTTGGTTATAGAAGATATGGAACTCAAGAATCCAGAA
Source organism: uncultured Mycoplasmatota bacterium (assembly GCA_948469295.1). Classification (GTDB taxonomy): domain Bacteria; phylum Bacillota_I; class Bacilli_A; order RF39; family UBA660; genus MGBC162267. The sequence goes on along the minus strand of CAOKLK010000147.1, from coordinate 1,302 downwards.
AAGAAAAAAACAAATATAAGTATGATAAAGAATTAGATGTATATGTAGAGCGTGAAACTGGTGAAATATTAGAATATAACGGATTAATAGATAAACTAGGATATAAAAAATATCAAAATCTGGATAAAACAAAAATAGTTAGAAGACACTTACATGAAGAGTGGAACGAAAAATTCAAAGAAAACAGGTTATCAGAATTTGGTAAAAAGCTATATCAAGGAAGAAAAGAACATGTAGAAAGAAGTTTTGCGGATTCCAAACAAAATCATGGATATAGGTATGCTATGTATAAAGGAGTAGAAAAAAATCAAAATTATACATGGCTGATTTGTGCTGCTCAAAATATGAAAAACATAGCAATAAAAAATGATAATGTAGGAAAGAAACCACTTCTATTATCATCAATTATATATAATTTTATAAAAATATTGAAAAATATCATAAGTTTAAACCAAAAATTTTATTCATAAGAAAACCTCTAGAAAAATCTAGGGGTTTGTCTACACTCTGTTAAGATGTAAATAATTTAATATTTATATCTTATTTTTTATGTTAAATTATTTACCAAGAGTTTAAGTGAGAACAGCAAATTACAGAGGTCAAAGAATCTAACAAATTGACAGTTCAGCTTTATTTCTATTTTTAATTTAGTTTAAGATAGTGAGGTCAGAGAATCTATATAACAAGCTTGATGAAATAATGGTGGAAACAGAAGACTTAAATTCAGAAAGGAGTAAGTAATGAGATCAGTATTAAGTGTAGATGTTGCTAAAGGAAAAAGTATGGTAATGTTATCTACAGAGTATGGAGAAGTATTAATCGAACCAAAAGAAATTAAACATAATTTAAAAGATTTTGATGATTTGAAAAATCAGATTAATAGTTTTAAATTAGAGGATTTAACAATATTTATGGAATCAACAGGAATCTATCATTTGCCAGTAGAAAGATATTTTAAAGAGCAAGGTTTAAATACTTTAGTAATTAATAGTTTAACTACTAAAAATAATTATGATACTTTAAGGAAAACGAAAACAGATACAAAAGATTGTATGAGATTAGCCAAGTTGTTTTTTTGTTAATGAAGTGGAATATCACGATTTATCAAAGAAAGATTTATATGCCAATTTAAAAGCATTGACAAGGCAATATTTTTATCTAACACAATTAAATGTTAGTTGTAAAAATAGATATAAAAGACTAATTAATATTTGTTTTCCAGAGCTTGAAGAAATATTTAAAGGTAGTAGAATCTATGAAGAAACAGCATTAAACTTTATAAAAAACTTTCCTCATGCTTAT
>CAOKLK010000146.1 GCA_948469295.1 uncultured Mycoplasmatota bacterium | reverse complement strand
ATGATATGTTCCATTTTCCCTCCTTAATTTATATCCTACTTTGTATAACAAAAAGACAGCAACCTTAAAGACCTATGGTCTTAGAAGTTACTGCCTTTAGTTAAAACACAATTATACTGAATAAGCACAAGAAAAGCAAGCAATAAAATTTGCTAACAATAATTTTTTTATTATTCAAAAACGATTTTACTTTTCTCATACCAATCACCACTTTTTAAATAATTTAAGTATAGATTACTCTTTATATCGACATTTGTCAACACTTTTTATGGAAAAAATGACAATATTCTATTTTTATTAATGGTTAATAAATCGTTTACTACCTTTAGTATCTCTATTAATAAATATATTAACTTTATTCAAGTAATTCATTATTTTTACTCCAACTTATATTTACCTTTATTTTTAATCATAATATACCTATTTATATAAACAAAAGGCGCAGTTCACATTAGCACCTTTCTTTTTTAATTTTTATTCTTAGTCAATATAAAACCAACAAGTCCTACTATTACTATTATCATTCCTACTATTAGGATTCCACCATTACTTTCTTTACCAGTAGCAGCTTCTTTAGCTATTGAAGCAGTATATAAATAATCATAATATTTAATAGATAATTTATCAAATAAACTTAAAGTTTTAGTAACACTCTGTTCCAATTAAATTCCTCCTTAAAATCATTTACTACTTATCGTACTTTTTTCTATTTTTCGCATTGTTTCCATCTTCTTTGTATTTATATAAGCAATATATAAAACAAAAGTCTCAGTCGATGCTGATAATAGTAACGATGGATAATATGATTGAATAGCAGCTGATAAAGTTGATAAAACCACTAATGCAAATAACGAAGCATAATTCGCAATTTTAACTTTCTTTGCATGTGTAAACATAATAAATAAACAACTTATTTCACACGCCATAACATAATAATAAACAGTTTGAACAGCTAATCCACTAGAATATATTATTACCCCATCTTTATTTGTGTTATATATAATAGGTAAAAATACAACCGCAAGTTGTGCAAGTAACATTACAACAAAAATAATTTTATTATCTCTTATGTTTAATTTATTTCGTCTTTTAGAGATATTAAGTATGAATACAATAAACATTGAAAACCACGAAACATATAAAACTAACATAAGTCTTAGTGCTATATCATTCAATAATTCAAACTTCTTATAATTACTTCCTAAAAAAATACCTGCTGATTCACAAATTAAACTTCCTAAATTAATTAATAATAAAATTTTAAATATTTTGTTTTCTGCATTATTTTTTTCAGTTTTAGAGAAAACGGTAAACATTAAAAATAAGCAATAAAACAAGCTACAAACAGAAAAGAATATTGTTGGATTCATATAACCATCTCCTCAAAAAAATTATATCATACTTTTATAAAAGATTACACAAACACTAAATTTCTTTACAAGTGTTTTACAAAAATATAATGATTTTCAAACTGTTTATATAAGTCTTGATCACTATATTCAACACAAATATAATGAACATTAAATTTTATTTTACCAACATTAAATTTCAAATAATTAGCAACTTCGTGTATATGATTACTAATATGTGTTATAAGTTCATCTCTATTTAAATTGGCCATATTTTGGTTATATTCAATGTTTAGTTCATAATCATAAGTACCATCATTAAGTGAAATTATATCAGCATTAATTACACCCTCAAATAACATAGCAGTATCTTCTATCTTTAAAGCCGTAATATCATTTTTATTATTCTTATTTCTTGCTATGCCTTTTCTAATTTTATAATCTGTTGGCCTATGAAATTCCTGTACGTTTTGATTTACCAGCTCAATAATCTCATTTAAGGTTTGTTCCTTATTATCGTAATCTTTTAATACAATATGTGCACTTGGAGTTTCTCCCTCTTCTTTACTATATTTCGGAACAACAATACACTGCTTTACTTTAGGATGCATCATTATTGCTTTAACTATTTCATCTGGAGAAAACGTAAATGATTTTCTAGTTATAACATTTTTTATTCTTCCGTGGTAATAGAAAAATCCATCTTCATCCCTACTTATAAAATCTCCCATATGTACGTAAGTTTTACCATCTGGATGTTTTATATACACTTTATCTGTTTCATCTTTACTGTTTCCAGCATATCCTAGCGTCACCCCAGGACCAGTTAGACATAATTCTCCAATTTTATTAGGTTCATTAATTATATTATAAACTCCAGGATCGTTACCAGCTTCTATAATAATAGCTTCTGTTTCCCCAGATAATTTACCAATAGAACCTATTTTATGTCTTCCAGGTGCGTTTGTCATAGTTACTGCACTCATCTCGGTAGATCCATATCCTTGATATGCCACTGTATTACCTCCATTTTTCACTATGTAATCATTCATGGCTTTTTCAACATCATCGAAACCATCACCACCAAATACAATCATTTCTGCATTACTCATGTCAGTTGGTCGTTTTATTAATTCTCTTGCATGAGAAGGTGTTGTAAAACTATACTCAGGTTTATATTTTTTAAATAGATCGTATAAATTTTTTGGTTCCATTTCCGCGATCATAACGACATTTACATTATTACAAAAATATAAATGATTAGTTGTTATACCATAAGAAACAAATTGTGGTATCGTTTGCACAGCTGTATTACCTGCTCTCCAATTTATTCCATCTAGTTCATAATTTCTTGGTATGCAGTTAACATTTTCATTTGTCATCATTACCGCCTTTGGTACGTTTGAAGTACCACTCGTATGAATATATGCGCAAACACTATTTGGTACGTAATCCGCTTCCAAAACTAATGCATCTTTACCATTTTTTATAAAATCTTTCCACTTAATTTCATTTTTTATTGGTATGTTCTTTTGTGGCATCTTTCTAGAAGCTACATATTTAAATAAATCCGGAAACGATTCCATAACGGAAGCTGAAATCACCTTGATATCCATACTATCAGCAACGGATTTAACATTCTTTCTTATTTCTTCTACATCCATAAAAAATAAATATTTAGAATCAAGTTCTTCTATATAATGTTTCATTTCACTAACTGTAACATTTGGATAAATAAAGTTAGGAATAGCTCCTATTTTACTTAAAGCATAATCCATATAAAACATTTCTGGTGTA
>CAOKLK010000145.1 GCA_948469295.1 uncultured Mycoplasmatota bacterium | reverse complement strand
GTATTTCCTCTTGCATGGCCGTCATAAGTTAAGCGATGAGGTTTTCTATATTTAGTTCTTTTTGGCATTAACATGCTCATCACTTCCCTTCACTTGTTTTTTAGAAGGTAGTATTTCACCTTTATAGATCCATACTTTTACACCAATTTTTCCGTAAGTAGTATTTGCTTCAGCAGTTGCATAATCAATATCAGCACGGATTGTATGTAATGGTACAGTTCCTTCTGTATATCCTTCTGTACGAGCCATTTCAGCTCCACCAAGACGCCCAGAAACAGCAGTTTTAATTCCTTTTGCTCCAGCTTTCATGGTATTTCTGATTGCTCTTTTTTGAGCACTTCTAAATGGTGCACGATTTTCGATTTGAGCAGCAATATTTTTTGCTACTAATTGTGCATTTAAATCTGGAGTTTTTACTTCGATTATTGAAACGTAAACATCAGATCCAGATACTTTTTTTAATTTTGCACGTAATTTTTCGATATCTTCTCCACCACGACCGATGATAACACCAGGTTTTGCAGTATAAATATTTACTTCAGTACGTTCTTTTTTTCTTTCAATTGTGACAGAGGCAATTCCTGCATCTTTTAAATTTTTATCTAAGTATTCACGAATTTTAATATCTTCAATTAACTTAGTTCCAAATTCTTTTTTGTTTGCATACCAATTGGAATCCCAATTTTTATTTACTCCAAGTCGATATCCGATAGGATTTACTTTTTGTCCCATTATTTGTCGCCTCCTTCGTTTTTACCATCGCTTACTTCCACATAAATGTGACTTGTTCTTTTATCTCTTCTATCTACATTTCCACGACTTGCAAATTTAATTCTTTTATATGTAGGTCCTGGATTAATGAAACATGTTGAGATAGTTAAATCATTTTCTTGTGCACCATTATTATTTACAGCATTCGCAACGGCACTATTTAATACTTTTTGAATTAAGCGACTTGCTTTTGTATTTGTAGTATCTAAGATTGCTCTTGCAGCTTCAATGTCTTTTCCACGGATTAGGTCAAGAGTCATTCTTGCTTTTCTTGGAGCAATCATAGCACTTTTATGAATTGCATAAGTTTTCATTTAAATTCCTCCTACTTTTGACCTGCGTGTCCACCGAATTTACGAGTTTGAGCAAATTCTCCTAATTTGTGTCCAACCATTTCTTCTGTTACATAAACAGGAATAAATTCTTTCCCATTGTGAACAGCGAAGGTATGTCCAACAAAATCTGGATAAATTGTGGAACGACGTGACCAAGTCTTAATCACTTCTTTTTTATTATTTTTATTTAATTCTTGAACTTTTTTTAGTAATCTTTCAAATACATAAGGTCCTTTTTTTAAACTTCTAGCCATATTTTAAACCCTCCTATTTCTTTCTCTTACTAACAATTAATTTGTCAGAAGCTTTCTTATTTTTTCTGGTTTTATAGCCAAGTGCAGGTTTACCCCATGGAGTCATTGGGCTCTTACGTCCAACTGGTGTACGTCCTTCTCCACCACCATGTGGATGGTCGTTTGGATTCATAACAGATCCACGGTTTGTTGGTCTTATTCCCATGTGTCTTTTTCTTCCTGCTTTTCCTAGATTTACTAATTCAAAATCTTCATTTCCAACTACACCAATGGTAGCCATACAGGTTCCAAGAATTTTTCTAGTTTCACCAGATTGAAGTCTAATTAATACATATTTATCTTCTCTTCCAAGAATTTGAGCAGATGATCCAGCAGAACGACAAAGTTGTGCACCTTTTCCTGGCTTCATTTCAATACAATGTATTACGGTACCTACTGGAATATTTTTTAATGGTAGGGCATTTCCTACTTTAATATCAGCACTTTCTCCTGTTTCAATAATTGTACCAACTACTAAACCCTTTGGAGCAATGATATATCTTTTTTCTCCATCTCGATAATTGATCAACGCAATATTTGCATTACGATTTGGATCGTATTCAATTGAAGCAACACGTCCTGTTACACCAACTTTATTTCTTTTAAAGTCAATTAGACGATATTTTCTTTTTGCTCCCCCACCAATATGACGAACTGTCATTTTTCCTTGGTTGTTACGTCCTCCTGTTTTTGTACTTTTCTTTAATAAACTTTTCGTAGGAGTAACATTTTTTGTAAGATCTTCATTTGCAAGCGTACTCATTCCACGACGTCCATTGGTCGTAGGTTTATATTTTTTTATTGCCATGATTTACTCCCTTCCTTATAGTTCGATCGTTGAACCTTCATATAAGGTTACGATTGCTTTCTTATAAGTTTTTGTTTTCCCTGTGTATTTTCCTACACGGCGATCTTTTGCTTTAGTATTTAAAGTATTAATACTTTTTACTTTCACTCCAAAATGATTTTCAATTTCACTTTTTATTTGGTTTTTTGTAGCACTTTTTACTACTTTAAATGTATAAACACGGTTTTCTTTTCCTGCCATACTTTTTTCGGTAATTACAGGTCCTAAAATAATATCTGGATTATGCATTTTTTAGTACCTCCTCTAATTTATTTAGAGCTCCTTCATCTATTACTACAGTATCTGCATTAACAATATCGTAAACGTTAATATCATCAATATATAATACGTAAGTATATCCTAAATTTCTAGAAGCCATGTATAAGTTTTCATTATCACTTGCTGTAATAAATAATACTTTTCCTTCTAATTTGTTTGTCTCTAATAAATTTTTCATTTCTTTGGTTTTTAAACTTGGTAGTTCAAGACTTTCAAATGCTACTAAAGCATTTTCTGCAAGTTTCATTGATAGAGCACTTTTTAGAGCAAGCACTCTTTCTTTTTTGTTAATTTTGAATGAATAATCACGTGGATTTACTCCTCCAGCGATTCCACCTCCACGCCATTGTGTAGCACGGATAGAACCTTGTCTTGCACGTCCTGTACCTTTTTGTTTCCAAGGTTTTCTTCCACCACCAGATACTTCACTACGAGTTTTTGTTTTAGCAGTTCCTTGACGTGTCGCAGCAAGTTGTAATCTGATCATTTTCTTTAAGCAATCGTCATTCACTTCGATTTTCCAAATAGAATCACTAATGCTTAGATCTTTAACTTTTTCGTTTTTTAAATTTTTAAGTTCAACTTTTGCCATTTAATTATCCTCCTATCGTGACTCTACTG
>CAOKLK010000144.1 GCA_948469295.1 uncultured Mycoplasmatota bacterium | reverse complement strand
TTATAATAACGATAAATATGAGAAAAATGATACGTAATAAAATAATTTTTAGAAAGAATTACATCAATATATTCCATACGAGGAACTAAAATAGCTTGAATATCGGTTCCGCTTTCAAAAGCTTTTAATAACTCTTCTCGAGAATTATAAGAAACAAACGTCGGCGTACGACTAATATTTTCTGAAACATAAGCTAAATCAGATCCCAAAATTCCAACTTTTCGATTGACCAAATCTTCTTCTTCACTATATAATTCATTTTCCTTAGAAACTAAAATATAATGGTCTTTATAAAAATTCACTTCTTTCTCATTCAAAGAATTAGATACCATAAAACGAATTCCTTTTACATTTTCATTCGCATTATAAGTAATAGAATTTACCTTTAACCCATACCGAGAAGAAAAATCTGTCAAAAAATCATAAAACACCCCTGTTCCATTATAACCAAATACATTCGTATTATTAACTACAGAAACATTTTGAATCTTATTTAAATTACTATTAATCCACTCATTTTCATTTGGTGTCAATCTCGAATCATCATTAAACAAACGAATACATAAATAAATAGCAACACAAGCTACAATAAGTAAAATACTAACCCAAAGAATCAACTTTTTTCTTTTTTTCATATTATTCACCAACATCTACTGGAGTAAGATTACTCCATACAAAATTATCGCTACTAACATTTTTAGCACCCATTAAGCAAAAATCATTAGAACCATCGCCTGTAGTTTGCGTAATGGTAAAATTATAATCATAGTAAGAACGATATTTTGTATCAATTTTATTATAAACATCAAGTGCAGCATTTTTAGCATTATCAAGCCCCATTGCACCATCAAAAGTAGCTATAATATACACAATTTTTCCCTTAACATCAACAGAAACTTCATAAATATGTTCTCCAAAACTTGTTTTAATAAGATCAATATCCTCTGAAGCAAATGGCATATCCGAAATATCATCCAAACGATCTCCATAACTAGAACTGGAATTTCCAAAAAAATAACGAAAACCAACACTCAATACTAAAATCGAACATATAAGAATAACAATCCCTAATACAAACATAACACGATTATTATCCCAAATACTTTTTAACTTTTTCATATTTCACCTCATTAAAGTATAATAATTATAACCCAAAATAGAATATTTTTAAAGAGGACAAAATAGCAAAGAAAAAAAGTTATTTAAATTAGTAACTACCAACATAAACAACTTTTTAACGATTTTTACGAAAACGAAATTTAGGATCCAAAATAGCTTTACGAATACGTACCTCTTCTGGAGTTACTTCAACATATTCATCATCTTCAATAAATTCCAAAGCCTCTTCCAAAGTAAACTTTTTTGCTTTTGTCAAATTAATTGCTTCATCCGCACCACTAGAACGAGTATTTGTTAAATTTTTATTCTTACAAGGATTTACATCCAAATCATTATCACGATTATGAATTCCAATAACCATTCCTACATAAACTTCTGTAGCAGGTTCAATGATTAAAGTTCCACGATCTTGTAAATTCCATAACGAATATCCTAAAGATTTCCCATTTTCCATAGAAACCAAAACTCCATTTTTTCTTCCACTAATCGGACCAACATAAGGTTTATATTGTTCAAAACTACGAACCATAATTCCCTCTCCTTTGGTATTCGTAATAAAAGCACTACGATATCCGATCAATCCTCTAGTCGGAGCAGAAAATTCCAAATGTGCATAACCTTCATTAGAAGTGGATACTACTTCAAGAGTCGCTTTTCTCTCTTGTAAATCATTAATAACAGTTCCTTGATAATCACTTTGACAATTAATAATAACACGTTCAAAAGGTTCACATTTGTTTGCATCAAATTCTTCTAAAAGAACCACTGGTTTAGAAACACAAAGTTCATATCCTTCTCTTCTCATATTTTCAAGAAGAATAGACAAATGAAGTTCTCCTCGACCACTAACTTTATACCCATCAGTTCCAGGAAGTTCCTCAACATGAAGACCCACATTCGTTTGCATTTCTCGTTCCAAACGTTCTTTAATATGACGAGTCGTCAAAAACTTTCCACTATTTCCAGCAAACGGTCCATCATTGACTAAAAAATTCATTGATAAAGTAGGTTTTTCAATCACAATCGGAGGTAATGCTTCCACATGATCTTTTGCACAAATCGTATCCCCGATAGAAATATCAGCACATCCAGCAATCGTAACAATATCTCCAAAATAAGCAACTTGTTTTTCAACTCGATGAATTCCTTCTGTTACAAAAAGCTTAGAGATACGAAAACTAGATACACTTCCATCATTTCTTGCAACAGAAACCGTTTCTCCAGATTTTACTTTTCCTTTATTTACACGACCAATTCCCAATCTTCCAATATAATCATCATAATCCAAATTAGAAATTTGTAATTGCAATGGATCTTCTTCATTTCCATCAAAAGCATTTACATGATTCAAAATAGTTTCCAAAAGAGGTTCTACATTATTACCCATTTCAGTTGGTGATAACTGAGCAACTCCATCTTTCGCAACTCCATAAATAATTGGAAAATCCAATTGTTCATCACTAGCATTTAATTCCATAAATAAATTAAAAGTCATATCAACAACTTCTTCTGGACGAGCATCTTTCTTATCAATTTTATTAATAAATAAAATAGGTTTTAAATTTTGTTCCAAAGCCTTTTTTAATACAAAACGAGTTTGAGGCATTGGACCTTCCGAAGAATCAACAATTAAAATTACAGTATCAACTGTTTTAATAACTCGTTCTACTTCACTAGAAAAATCCGCATGACCTGGAGTATCTACAATATTGATTTTATAATCTTTATATTGAATAGAACAATTCTTAGAATAAATTGTAATACCTCTTTCCTTTTCGATCGCATCACTATCCATTACTCTTTCTTCTACCACTTCGTGACTAGAAAATGCACCATTTTGAGATAATAAGGCATCTACTAAAGTACTTTTTCCTGCATCAACATGGGCAACAACCGCCACATTAATAATCTTATCCATAAACTTCAAACCCTTTCGTTTCAATAACTCCAAAAATAATACATCAAAAAAACGATTTTTGCAAGAAAAACCGTTTAAAAGAAACATTCACGAGTTCGAAATTTTTAAA
>CAOKLK010000143.1 GCA_948469295.1 uncultured Mycoplasmatota bacterium | reverse complement strand
TTATCTCTTTTTCGTTTTGGAAAGGAGTGTTTCCATTCATATTAAAAATTTAGTAAATTTTAAAACATTATGTATTGATATCATGTTTAGTGAAATGTTAATTTCGTATTAGTAATATTTTGTAGAAAGGATGTTATTGTGAAAACAAGTATATTTAAGCAAACGATTCATGAATTATGCATGGATTTTTTAGAATTTTTAGAGGTTAGTATAGATGAAAATCCAGAAAGTTTTCCTTGTACCATTGCTTATATAAATTTTCTATGTGAATTAAAAGAAAAAGGAATCGAAACGAATTTAGATTCCATTGATTCTGTATTGATGGATAAAGTTTATCGTGAGTTGTCTGATTTTTTGAAACATTAATTATTTTGTATATGTTATTTTTGTTGATTTTGTTACAGAAATAAAGGTAGTATTATTACTATTTTTAGAAGTGAATCCATTGTAATTTTTACTTAAATCCTGTAAAGCTTCTAATGTGTCTGTATAATTTTTTATAGTATTTGTGTAATTTACAAGTTTTTTTATGCCATTTTTATTTAATTCATTAGATCCAATACTCAATGTTTTTGCTCCTTCTTGTAATTTTGTAGCACCATTATTTAGATTTATTGAACCATTATATAAATTATTTATTCCATTGTTTAATTCTTCTAATCCATTATTTAATTGGATAGAACCATTGTGTGCAGTTTGTAACGTGCTTTCTAAGGTATTTAAAAGATTATTTAATTTATTATTTAAGTTAGTTAATGTTGTAATTGTACTATCAATGGCTTTATTATTTGCTTCTAATAACATTATTAATTCTGTAGTATTTTTAATATTTAATAAATTTGTGTCTGTACCAGTATAGTTTTTTAGATTATTTGTGGTGTAGACATTTTTTATTTGTTCTTCTGTTAGACCTGTTTTGTTAACTAGATTTATTTTTGTGGTATTATTTTGTTTTTTTAGTGTGTTTAATTCTTGTAATGATTGTTCTAAATTATTTTTGGTTAGTTCTTTTTTTACCTCATTTAATGATATTATGATTTGATTTAATCCTTTTTCTAAAGAATTTGCTCCTGTTTTTAAATTAGTTATGCCATTTTTGGCAGCTGTTATTCCTTTTGTTAACTCTGAAGTACCATATACTAAAGATTTTGTACCATCTTCTAAGCTTTTTGCTCCATTTTCTAATTTGTTCATGTTTGTTTCTAATGTCTTCATATTATTTGATAATAGATCCATTTTGTTAAAAATAGTTAAATCGTTTTGATTTAGAAGTTTTGGTGTTGATACAATATAGATATTATTTAATGAAAAATTGGTAGTTTCGTAAGTAATTGTAATCTTGTTTAATTCTTTCAAATCATTTAATCCAATACTTTCATATAATCCTGGAGATGCCAGACCTATTATCATATTTTTGGATCCTGTATTTATAATTTTTCCGTTATTGATACTAAAATTTTTATTTGATTCTCCGTTTATAACAGTTCCAATAGTAGTAACAAATGGAGTAAAAATTGTTTTATTTTGACCATTTATTTTAATCAAGTTTTCCTTTTGATTTTTAAAAGTAAATTCTATTTTAATATTTCCATTTTTTCCAATGATTTCATTTGGATTTTTTTCTTCTTCATTTAAATAATATTTTATTTCTGTTTTTATTGGTAATTCTTTTTCGGTTTTTCCTTCATAAAAAATATCTTTTCCTAAAGCATTCCATGATAATTGATTTTGATTTTTACTAAAAGTTTCCTCTCCGCTGATATTTAATATTTCTTTTAATTCTGAATCATCTTCTAAAGTTTCGTCTTTGACCCAAGAAAGATGGTTTGAAACGACTGTTTTGTAAGGTGATCCATCGTTGTTTAAATGGGTATAAATGGTTTCACTTTTTTCCATTGCTAATGTATTTATTGGAAAACAAATGAATGTATTAATGATCATTAAATTTAAAATTTTTTGTGTTTTTTTCATAGTTCATTTCCTTTCTTACCAAATGTGGTTTTCATAATAATTTTATCTGTAATTAATAAGAATGATGGTAGCAGTAAACTTACTACTAACATACTGATAATGGCTCCTCTGGACAATAGATTACAAATGGAACCGATCATATCTATTTTGGAATATATGGCAACACCAAAGGTTGCTGCAAAGAAACATAAAGCAGATACTATAATTGATGGAATTGTTTTTTCTAGTGTTTTGGTTAACGCTAATTTTTTATCTTTCTGGATACGTTCTTCTAAATAAGTTGATGATAGTAAGATGGCGTAGTCTATTGTAGCACCTAATTGAATGGTTCCTATCACAATGGAAGCAATAAATGGTATGGATGTATTTGTGAAATAGGCAATTGCGATGTTTGAGAAGATTGCAAATTCTATGACAATTACTAAAATAATTGGTAAACTTATTGATTTTAAGACAATGATCATCAGGATAAAGATAATTCCAATCGAAATATAGTTTACCATTAATAAGTCGTGATCAGCTATTTCTACTAAGTCTTTTGTGAGGGCACCTTCTCCCGCCACAATTGCATCAGTATCATATTGTTTTATTAAATCAGATATTTCTTTAATTTGATTGTTTAATTTAGAACTTGCTATTTCGTATTCAGAATTTAATATGATTATTTCATAATTGTCGTTTTGCATTACGTTTAATAATTCTTCTGGAATCATTAGTTCCGAGATGCCCATTTGTTCTAATTTTATTTTTGATAATACTAAAGAAATTCCTTCTATATTTTCTAATTGGGTTATTAATTGATTTTTTTGATTTGTATCTATATTTTTATCTATTAAAATAATTTCTGGAGAAATAATATTAAATTTTTGAGCTAATTCACTGTTTGCAACTCGACTTGGTAAATCTTCTGGAAGTGCTTCATCTAATTTATAATATATGTTTACGTTATTGTTTCCAATGATTGCTGGGATTAACAAAATTAAAAAGATGATAAAAATTAATTTATAATGGTTGATTGCAAATTGTTGTAGTTTCTTAAAATTTGGAAGTAATACTTTGTGTTTTGTCTTTTCGACATATTGATCAAATACTAATAATAAAGAAGGGAAAAGTGTTAAAACACATAATAATCCACAAATAACACCTTTGGCCATAACAAGCCCAATATCTCGTCCAAGTGT
>CAOKLK010000142.1 GCA_948469295.1 uncultured Mycoplasmatota bacterium | reverse complement strand
TGTTGGAAAAATAATTTTTTTGAAATTTCTACAAACTCTTATAAACACTGGGCAAAATGGGCATCAGTTTCTTTTCAATTTCCGTTTACGTTCCGCTTAAAATGTGGTATTATGGTATTGTAGTAAAAATAGGTCTTATCTTAATACACAAGGGAAATTCTCTTGTGTTTTTTCGTGTTAAAAAATGAAAGGAGAATGGAATGAAAAACGAAAAAATTGTTGTTGGTTTATATCCTCGTGTTTCAACAGAGGATCAAAGCAGGTTTGGACATAGTTTAGATGAACAAGAAGATAAACTACGAAAACTATGTGATTTTAAGGATTATGAGATTTACAAAGTCTATCGTGAAGAAGGAGTTTCAGCTAAGAATACGAATCGACCTAAATTTCAAGAAATGATACAAGATATGAAAGATGGGAAAATAAACAAAATTATTGTTTATAAGTTAGATAGACTTACTCGTTCAATTAAAGATTTAGAAACAATATGCTCCTTACTTGAAGAATATCATTGTAGTTTGGAAAGTGTAGCTGAAGAAATTAATACAGAAACTGCTAATGGTAAATTCTTTATAAGAATGCTTACAATACTTGCTCAACTAGAAATTGAAAGAACTTCTGAACGAACTAAATTTGGCTTAACTGGTGCTGTTAAGAAAGGACATTTTTCTGGAAAAGCTCCGCTCGGTTATAGAAAAGTTAATAAAGAATTAATTATTGATAATTTAGAAAGTGAAATTGTAAAAAGAATATTTGACTTATATGTAAAAGGAAATTCTGTTTGTTCTATTGTTAAAACATTTAATGAAGAAAAAGTACTAAATAAGAACTGGCGAACAACTACCATTGATAATATGTTATCTAACTACATTTATGTTGGTTCTTATCAGCATAAGAAACGAGTTAAAGATGAAGAAACTATTCTTTTTGAAGATGTATGCCCTGCTATTATAGATAAAAAAACATTTGAAATAGTTCAAAAACAAAAAGAAAAGAATCAAAAGAACTATAAACGAAAATATACTTATATCTTTATGCAAAGTGTTGTTTGCTCTCATTGTCATAAGATTATGGGAGGTACATCATGTTCTTCTAAAAGTAAAAGAAAGTATATTTACTATCAATGTAATAATTGTGGAATGACTATTAGTGAAAACAAATTAGAAGATAAAATCATGGTATTTTTAAATAATATGTTAGATTATTTCTTGCTTATCGATAATACCTTTAAGCCATTTTTAAACCAAGATATCGATAAAGAAATTAAAAAATATAACAATATGTTAAAAGAATTAAATACTCAAGAGCAACGAATTAAAACTGCTTTTGTTAAAGGCAATATTGAACTTAAAATGTTTCAAGATGAATTAGATAGTATTATTACTCAAAAACAAGATATAGAATTGAAACTAAAAGATTTACAATTTTCTAACCAAAATTTAGATCATAGAGATGATATAAGATTAGTTAGTACTTTAAAAGAAATTGAAAAATTAAAATATAAATCTTATCATGTTAGAAAAAATGGGTTATGGAATAAACTTACTAAAGAGCAAAAGTATGACCTTATCAGCAAATATATTGATACTATTGAAGTTTCCAAAGTTAAAGAAGAAATTATTATTAAAAACATTAACATTAATAACAAAGAATTAGAAAACTTTGGCTATCTATTTCGTAATGATTGCTTTGATATGGGTATCAACATAGACAAGCAAGACCTTATTCTATCTAATGAAAAAACAAAAGAACAAATAAATGAATATATAAAGTCGTTAAGTGAGTTTTATAAGATTAGTTCAACTACTATTGATAAAAGATTATTGAGTTTAGAGAAAATCAAATCAGATAATATTTTGCAAATAATTCCAAATAAAAGGAAAAATAAATTAGAAAACGAAAAATATACTCTATTACAAATAAGTGGTTAATTTATCTTAAAATCATGCTATAATAGATATCAGCTTGGGGGATAATTTTATGCGAAAATATGAAACTCTTATCTTCGATTTAGATGATACTTTAATAGATAATAATCAATCTATTAAGTATGCTTTTACAATTATGATTAACCAATTAGGAATACCATTTAGTAATGAATTATTTGAAAAATGGAAAAAATTTGATACAGCTTATTGGCATACTTGGGAAAGTGGAAATATGTTTATACCTGATAGTGTTAAAACATTAGAAGATAAAATAACCTATTTAAGAGCAAATCGTTTTATACTATTCTTTAAAGAATTACACTTAAATTTTGAAACCGCTATTAGTCTTAATGATATATATTGTAGTATGTTGGGAGTTAATATAATGGAAATTCCTGATGCTAGTAAATTACTACAAGAATTAAATTCTAATTATGAAATACTTATTGCTACAAATGGCCCAAAAGATGCAGCAATTAATAAAGTAGAAAAAGCAAAATTAGATTCTTACATTTCATTTATCGTTAGTTCAGAGGAAGTTGGTTATTCAAAACCTATGCCAGAATTTTTTGAATTTTTGTATCAAAAAACTCAAAATAAGGATAAAAATAAGATGTTATTAATTGGTGATTCCTTAACAACTGATATCCTAGGTGGAATGAAAAATGGTATTGATACATGTTGGTTTAATCCTAATGATGTTCCTCTTCCAGAAGAATATAAACCAACAATGACTTTAAATAAATTACTTGAATTAAAGAGAAAATTATAATGAATTATAGAGCATTTGCTCTTTTTTTGTTGCTAGAAAGGAGGTGAATTTTATCAATTATTTCTTTGAAATAGTCATACCACAAGTATTAGAGTATTTTAAAGAAAACGCAAAAGATATACCAAGTTTTCTTCTATTAGAAGTATTATTAAAGAATAAAAATTACGAAAAAGATATACAAAAATTATTTGAAGATGCAGAAGAAATAAGTAATAAATATACTGAAAAATAATTAATGATATTCATCAATTTTATGAAAAAAAATTGATCCGTCGGAGACCAATTTTAAAGGGTCTTAGGGGTGTCCCCTAACAAGAAAATGGGTGTGTAGACACCATGATTGATAGTTTATTTTTATATATTAAGTAACCTCAAAGTATTAAAGTCAAAAGAAAGGAGAAAATAAATGGAATTTAAATGGCAAGATAATTACTATACACTTAAAAAATATAACTTAACTTATGATGATTT
>CAOKLK010000141.1 GCA_948469295.1 uncultured Mycoplasmatota bacterium | reverse complement strand
ATGGATTTAGCCGTAGGAGTAATCGTGGGAGGTGCTTTTTCAAGTATCGTAACTTCATTAGTAAACAACATTCTAACCCCTATCTTAGGAATATTTTTAGGAGGAATAGACTTTAGTTCCTTATCTTTAACATTCCAAGATGCTACCATTCAATATGGATTATTTATTCAAAGTATTATTGATTTCCTAATCATTGCCTTTTGTATTTTCATTTTAATAAAAATCATCAACAAAATCATACATGTAGGAAAAAAAGAAGAAAAAGAACTTCCAAAACCAATAATAAAAAAAGAGGAAGTAATATTATTAGAAGAAATAAGAGACTTATTAAAAACTCAAAAAACAAAAAAAACCGAAACCAAGACAAAATCACCAAAAAAATCTCCAAGAATATAATACCTGTAGAGGTGGATGTATTTTGAAAATAATTGTTTTGGCTGGTGGAACAAGTCCAGAACGAAATGTATCTTTATATTCAGGCATAGAAATTACCAATGCCTTAAGAAAAAAAGGACATGAAGTAATGTTATTAGATTTATGGAAAGGATCCAAAAGTAAAGACTTTCCAGCAACTTATAACACAAATTTCGAAAACAAAAAATGGAATCTTCAAGAAATTCCAAATTTTAATAAAAAAGAAGAAATGGATGATAGCATCATAGAGCTTTGCAAAACCGCAGATGTGGTATTTTTAAGCTTACATGGATCCATTGGAGAAAACGGAAAACTTCAAAGCATACTAGAAATGAATCAAATTAACTTTACAGGAACAGGATCCGTTGGAAGTATGTTAGCAATGGACAAAAGTCTTGCCAAAAGAGTCATGTCATCCTATGGAATTAAAACTCCAAAAGAACTAGAAATAAATAACTTAAAAGAACAAACCATACCTTTTCCGTGTGTTATCAAACCATGTAGTTGTGGTTCTAGTGTCGGAGTATCTTTCGTAGAAAATGAACAAGAATTAGTACAAGCAATAAATAAAGCCAAAGAATTTGAAGATCAATTAATGATCGAAGAAAAGATAGAAGGGCGAGAATTCTCTATTGGAATATTGAATAAAAAAACTTTACCAATCATTGAAATCATTCCCGAACAAGGATTTTATGATTATGAGAACAAATACAATGGAACAACAAAAGAAATTTGTCCTGCAAAAATAGAAGAGTCTCTTGCCAAACAAATCGAAGAAGTTGCTTTAAAAGTGCATCAAGCCCTTCGTTTAGGTGACTATTCTAGAATCGATGTAATTGTTGATAAAAATAAAAATATCTATTGTTTAGAAGCCAATACCTTACCAGGTATGACTCCAATGAGTTTATTTCCTCAAGAAGCCAAAGCGAAAGGAATTAGCTTTGAAGATCTTTGTGAAATCATTGCATTGAAAAAAGAAATTGAAATCAGCTAAGCTGATTTTTTTATGATAGAAGCTAAAATATGTTAAAATAGAAATAGATGGTGATGACATGCAGTATGAATTAAATAACACACAAATTGAAATAACAATAATTCGAAAAAACAACAAAAATCTTTATATGCGTTTTTTAGATTATAAAAACTTACAAATTACATGCAACCCTTTTTTAAAAGAAAAAAAAATTTATCAAATCATAGAAAAAAATTACCAATCTTTAACAAAAATGCACTTGCAAAAACTAAAAGAATTAGAACAGAACCAACATTTTAATTATTTAGGAAAATCCTATCAAATGAAGTATGATGGAATTTCCAAACAACCTTTTTTTGAGCAGATTGCATTGTTGCCAAAGACGAAAAAACATTAAAAAAATTTTAAATAAAAGAATGTCAACGAATATTCGAAATGGAACTGCAAAGAATTCTTCCTCACTTTCCAAACATTCCATCTTTCACATTAAAATTAAGAAACATGAAAACGCGATGGGGAGTAAATAATTTTGGTAGCAAAACCATCACCTTAAATACAGAATTATTAAAAAAAGATTTAGACTTAATCGACTATGTGATTATTCATGAACTATGTCACTTTTATGAAGCAAATCATAGTGACAGATTTTGGAGACATGTAGAAGAATATTATCCGAAATATAAAGAAGCGAGAAAAAGATTGCGAGGTTAAATATGAAAATAGAATCATTACAAAATCAAAAAGTAAAAGAATGGAAAAAATTACAAGAAAAAAAATATCGTGACAAGACAAATCTTTTTTTAATAGAAGGAGATCATTTATTACAAGAAGCGTTAAGAAGTCAAAAAGTGGTAGAAATTATATCAACCAGTCAAGAATATCAAATACCCAATCTTCCGTTTTATGAAGTGACACCAGCTATCTTAAAAAAAATGTCAAATCAAAAAAGTAGTACGAATGTCATAGCAATTTGTAAAAAGTTAGAAGCAAGAAAACCAAATGGCAACATTTGTATATTAGAAAACATCCAAGATCCTGGAAATTTAGGGACAATAATAAGAAGTGCTGTAGCTTTTCAAATAGATACCATTTTCTTAAGTCAAGACACTGTAGATCTTTATAATGATAAAGTATTACGAGCAAGCGAGGGCATGATTTTTCATAAAAATATCCAAAGAGTAGAGATCGATGAAACGACAAAACAATTAAAAAAAGATGGATATACTATTTATGCAACAGATGTATTGCAAGGACAAAATTTAAAAGAAATAAAATTTCCAACCAAAAGTGCTATTATTATTGGAAATGAAGGATCTGGAATTAGTAAAAAAACGAAAGAACTATGTGATGAATTGATTCATATTCCGATGAGTCCAAATTGTGAAAGTCTAAATGCTGGAGTTTCCGCAAGTATTATTTTTTATGAAATGGGAGGAATTTCTCATGAATGATTGGATTCAGATTGGAAAAATCGTAAATACACATGGAATCAAAGGAGAATTAAGAATTCGAAGTGACTTTGATCAAAAAGAAAAAGTCTTTCTTCCAGGGGTTCCTATCTATATTGGAAAAGAAAAAAGAAAAGAAATCATTAAAACATATCGTACTCATAAAACCTTTGATATGATCTGTTACCAAAATATAACCAACATTAATGAAGTTTTAGATGATAAAAATCAAATAGTTTACATAAAAAGAAAAGACTTAAAATTAAATAGAGAAGAATATCTATTAAAAGATTTAATAACTTGTAAAGTGATAGAAAAAAATGAACAAATTGGACAAATCATA
>CAOKLK010000140.1 GCA_948469295.1 uncultured Mycoplasmatota bacterium | reverse complement strand
AATGTTGTCCTTTCGGTAACCGAGAACCATCACTCATTTGAAGTAAATAAGGAGCAAAGGCAGAAGAATAAAAAGTAGGATCTCCCAAAATCCAATGAATTTCTTTCGTTTCAAAATTCAAACTTAGGACTGAACTAATTCCTCGTAAAGACAAAATCATTTCTTTCGTATCTTCTTCATAATAAATCGAATTAATAAGCACATTCGTTCCTCGTATCAACTTTGCAAAAGATTCATCAATCTTAGAAAACAAATCAAACACATCAAAAGAATTCAAAATTTCTCCCGTTTCAGGGTTAACGTGATAAACAAAAGAGGCAATATAAGATGAACCAAAAGTATCGTTTCCTCCAGCCACGATTATAGTTCCATCTGACAACGAAATCAATTCATGATGATATCCATTTTTTAAAGAATAATTTTTATAAATCTTTCCCAAATAATCAATTTCATAAAAACCATCATAATTTTCTGCAATTCCACTCGATACTCCATTCCCAAGATACATATGCCCATTTTTTGTCCATTCAATATCTTGCGAATAATTTTCATTCAAATACCAAATTAGATTTCCAAATCCATCATATGCAGATGCTCCAATACTAGTTGGACTTGAAACAAAATAAACATCTTGATCCAATGTAGCATTCTCATTGCTTACAATCGTTTGAAGTCCGCTAACAGAAACATCTTTACAATCAATTAAAACTTCTTTCTTTTGACCATTTATCTCTAATAAAACCTTATTTTCTATTCCAGCCCGAAGACCATATATAGGAATAGAGTGTACTTTAGAAGATTCCATGGTTGTAACCCTCACATCATTAATTGAAACCGAAACTTCTACTTCATCAGAAGTTTGAAAAATAATCAGTGCTGTCAAAGGAGAAATTTCAAAAGGATTTTCAATCACACAAAGATCATCAAAACTACAAGATTGATTGTTTAACACTTCTTGAATCTTTAAAGATAATTTTTCTTGCTGAAAAATAATATCAGGAAGAGCTGCCACAACTTCTTTTTCTTCAAATAAATTTTGATATTTTTGC
Organism: uncultured Mycoplasmatota bacterium; assembly: GCA_948469295.1. Classification (GTDB taxonomy): domain Bacteria; phylum Bacillota_I; class Bacilli_A; order RF39; family UBA660; genus MGBC162267. The sequence goes on along the minus strand of CAOKLK010000140.1, from coordinate 2,152 downwards.
AACTCTTGATTCGAAGAAACCTGATTTATAATCAAAAAGAGAATAATTCCAACAAATACAATCACACCACAAATTAATCCAATTTTTTTTGTTCTATTCATATCTTTCTCCTATTCTACTGTATAAGGATTCGCTCTTGTTCCTGTTCCACCAGTTAAATTTAATCCATTCTTAAATGGAACGACCATCGCCCCATTATTAAGTAAATTATAATGATTTCCTGTTACAACACTTGTGGTACTTAATTTCCCATTAAAAGCAAAAATTGCCATAATACCATCATTGGTATATCCACAAACATAATGCATATCATCCGACTCACAAAATGGATAAGCAGTAGATAAAATAGTTCCAAGATCTTTCATATATTCTTTAGAATAAATTTGATTATATTCTCCTAAATCAAGAAGACCATAATAAGCACGTAAACTTTTTTGTGGTTGATAAGCATTCAAAGCCAACCTTGGAGCAATACCAAAGGAAAAAGGTTCTTGATTCAAATAATGAGTTGGGCTATTCAAAAGATCATAATAATATTTTAAAGTAGTAAAGAATACTGTATAACTTCCATAATTATCAATATTTTCATAACCATAATTACTATATATACCAGAATGCGATCCTGTAACTTCTCCTAAATTACAATACCCTTGATCACAACAGAATCCTCGAATCAAAGACATCTTAGTATTATTATCCAAGTTAACTGCATAAGTGGACTGATTAGCACCTTTATATAAAGCAAATAAACGATCACTATATTTTACATAAATTCCTTTATTACAATAATTATTACTTAAATTACATTGAAATTGAGCATCATCCATCGTAAATTGAGCCGTAAACGATGATTTTATTTCTGTAGTAATACCAGCATTATTCGTGACTTCAAGTTTCATATAATATTTATGATTTGCTTCCAGATTATCTAAACTAACACTACCAGATGTATCTGTCGTAATAGATTCATGTTCTTTCGATAAATTACTTTCATTTGTACCAAGATAAACTTGATATTTATAAATTCCACTTTCTGGATCATTTGCTGAAAAATGAACAACATAACGATGATTTTCTTTAGTAGCAGTAAAATCTTTAATAATAGGTGCAGTATTATCAAACAAATATCCATCCGAACACTTTAATTGACTTTCATTTCCCGCATAATCAATTCCAATCGCACACACCCTTTGAGGTTTTGGTTCTGGTTTCGTTTAAGGAATTGTAATATTTCCATTGGCATCTACTTTATAAATATTTGTTGGAGTACAAGAACTATTCGTAGTCATACAATATTTAATAGAACTTGGTCCACTCTCATGATCCACAACCCCAACCTTTAAAACCACTCGACTATAATAAGACAAAGTTTTTGTATAAGAATCTATCGTAAAATCAGTTAACGTTGGAGGTTCTTGATCTGTTTTTATAACCGTAATTTTTGAAGCTTCACTCACATTCCCTACCTGATCCATCACACATGCATAATACTCTCCTTGCTTCAAAGACAAATCAAAAGTCAAATTTTGAAGTGGAGTATACGCATTTCGATCAGTACTACATGTACCAGAATTTGTAGTAGTATAATAACCATAAATTCCAGACCCATCAAAATCAGATGCTATTACATGAACTCCCTTGTTCGAACTAGTCCATTCATCAAAACGATCAACTGCGATTTCATCTTGATAAATAATTGGATTTTGACGATCTATTTTTACTTGACTATACGCTTTATAAATAAATGTTCTTTCTTCATGAATAATTTTCATCGTAACTTCAAAACGAGTATTCATAAACTGAGAAGCTTGAACCGAAAATTGATTTTTCGTACTAAAATCATGATTCACCATCTCTTCTTTAGTTTGTCCGTTCCCCTTCCAAACAATTTCAACGATAGAATCTTGATACATATTTCGAAATTCATCTTCTTTAAATTGAACACGTAATAAAATATTATCACGAGTCCAATGATCCTCTGGAATTACAGTTCCAGATTCATCCAACTTCACCAACTCAATAATACTAGTTTGCTTTTCAAGTTCCGCATAATCACAATACTCTTCTCCACTCAAATAGGAAGAATACTGAGAATCTTTATAATCAATTCGTATCGTATAACAAAGCATGGAACTATTATCCACTGGATTAT
>CAOKLK010000139.1 GCA_948469295.1 uncultured Mycoplasmatota bacterium | reverse complement strand
ATTTTTTTTGATTTTGCTTGAGATGTTTCCATTGTTCCATAGAAAGTTACGAATCCATTTTCGGTAGTAGGCATTATCACTAATCCATTCACTGATGATGTATCCTGCTCCTTCGATAGCTTTTTCTATTTCCATGTTATATCCACTGGCAAGATTTTCTAGGTTTCCAGTTATAGGAAAACTCATTATTTTTTTAGCTAATGGTTCTAATCCAGCTTTGATGGCTTCACTGGCTTTGGTTTTCTTTTTTTCTTTAAATGGACGATATAAATCTTCTACTTCAGTCAGTTTTTCACATGCTAAAATTTGATTTTTTAATTCTTCTGTCATTAAATCTTTTTCTTCAATTAAACGAATTACGTCTTCTTTTCTTTTTTGTAAGTTACAAAGATATTGATATTCGGTTTCTATTGTTCTGATTTGTTCTTCATCTAATGCCCCAGTTGCTTCTTTTCGATATCTTGCAATGAAGGGAATGGTAGATCCTTCTTCTAATAGTTTTAGAACACTATCAACTTGGTTTTCTAAGATTCCCATATTTTCTGCTAATTTTTGTTTTATTTCCATATTTTTTCCACTCCTAAATAAAAGAGAATAGATTTCTCTATCCGCTTTTTACTCTCCAAAATCTATTATAGCACTTATTTTCTTTCCCATGTCTTCATTTTGTAAGTTTTCGCTATTTTTATAGGTTATTGTTAATTTATAGTTTTTTGTTTCCCCTATATTTAAATGTAATCCACTTTTAAAGATCTTAGCTGTTGTTGTAGTTTCTGGAAAGATTACATTATCGCTTTCTTCAATAATTGGTGTTCCCTCTTCTTCTAGTGTTATGATTAAATCATTTTTGTTTACGAATGTATTGGTTACACTCTTCCACATCAAGCTAAAAGTTGTATCCTGGTTTCCAGTATTCGATACTTGAAATTCTTTTACTACGGTATCTCCTGGAATGAGATTTTCCCCAATTAAGTTTCCATCGGTAATTCCAAATGAGATGTTGGCAGCTTCAATGATCGTTTTATTATTTTCTTCATTGTTTTTATTGATTGTGGCTGTATAGAAGGAATATGTTCCAGCAACTACTACAGCGATTAAAATTATGATTGATAATACTAAGGTAAATATGAGTTTGGCATTGTTGTCTTTTTCTTGTTCTTTCATATGATCACCTATTTTCTATATTTTCATTATCTTAAATTATTCTGTCTTTGTCAATTTATTTGTAGTTTTTTTTCTACTAAAGCGTATAGCAGCTGTCGCACCTTCAGCAGCAGCGGTAACAATTTGATATACTTTTTTTATGATGATATCCCCTGCAGCATAGATTCCTTCTACTTTTGTTTCAAAGTTTTCGTTTACTTCGATATATCCCACTGGATTTGTAATTCCTAGATTTTTGGCAAAATCTGTCTTTGGTGCATATCCAATATATATAAATAAAGCACTAATTTCTAACGTTTTTTCATCATTTAACACGATTTTGTTTAACACGCCATTTTCTTCTTGTAATTCGGTCACTTGAGAATTATAGATAATTTCAATGTTTTCTTGATTTTTTATTTTTTCTACTAAGTTTTCTTCTCCTCGAAACTCTTCTCGGCGATGAATTAAGTATACTTTTTTGACAATTTTGGAAAGGTAAAGGGCTTCTTGTAAGGCACTATTGCCTCCGCCTACTACGGCGACTTCTTTTCCTTGATAAAGAGATCCATCACAAAGAGCACAAGTGCTAATCCCTTTTCCAACTAATTTTTCTTCATTTGGTAATCCTAATAATATTGGACTTCTTCCTGTTGCAATTAAAATATTGGTTGCTTTGTAGGTTGCTTTGTTTGTTTTCACTATTTTTAGATTTCCTTCTAAAGAAATATCTATGACTTCTTCTATTTTGTAAGGTATTTCTAATGATGTGACTTGTTCAAATAGTTGATAGGATAAATCTGGTCCACTTATACTTTTAAATCCCGGATAATTTTCAATGTTATCAATTATGTTTAATATTCCTCCTGGACGCATTTTTTCTATCATTAAAACATTATTTCCTGCTCTTTTTGCATAAATAGCAGCACTAATTCCTGCTACTCCCATTCCTATAATAATTGAATCGTATTCCATATTTCTTCCTCCTTTTAAAACCTTATTTCTTCGTGATTGGGTTCTCGGTATAAATCTTCGAATTTGCTTTTTCTACTTAAAATCATAAATGCTAGTAAACCAATAATAAATAAGATTACAGAAACAATCTGAGCTACTTTAAAACCTCCAAACATTAGAGAATCAGTTCTAAATGCTTCGATAAAAAATCTTCCAAAGCTATACCACATTAAATAAATTGTTGTTAATTGACCTACTTTTAAATAACGATATTTTTTTACTAATACTAAGATAATTACTCCGACCAAACACCAAAGTGATTCATATAAAAAGGTTGGTTGATAATAGTGACCATTGATGTACATTCCTTCAATAATGAATTTGGGAATATGTAGATTTTGCAGATGGGCAAAAGTTGTTTCCATTCCATGGGCTTCACTATTAAAAAAGTTTCCCCATCTTCCAATAGACTGAGCAAGTAAAAGCGGAATTGCGACCATATCTGTAATTTTGATTAACCGAGCTCGATAATGTTTGCAATAAAAATACATTGTTAGAAAGCCAAAAATAATCCCTCCATGGATGGCAAGTCCACCTTCCCAAATTTTAAAAATTGAGAGAGGATCACTACGATATAACGTCCAATTAAAAAAAACGTAATATAATCTTGCTCCAATAAAGCCACAGATCATGGCCCAAAAAAATAAATTAAATATAAAGTCTTTAGGGTAGTTAAATTTTTTGGCTTCTTTGGAAAGGATATAATAACCAAATATAACTCCTAATAATATTAATACAGAATACCACTTGATATCAAAATTTCCAATTTTCAACATGACTGGATCCATAAATGACCTCCTATATTTTTTTTAAGTATATCATATTTTTAAAACAAAAAAAATAAAATAAATTTGGTTTTCTTATGGTCCTATTTTAGAGTTCCGCTTTTTATTTCAATAAAAAAGCTCGTCATATGCTATGACGAGTTTCTTTCTATTTATCGAATTCGAACTTTTCTTACATCATCACTTCGAACTTTTCCTTCTTCTACAATATGATTTTCGTCTAGAGAATTTTGATTTCCTATAATGTATGAAATTAATTGGAAGTTATTATTTATTAAACTTT